>NZ_JAQFJI010000019.1:0-18959 GCF_030440055.1 Streptococcus sp. SO4 | reverse complement strand
AAAAATAGGGTGAAAAAACCTTTATTTGTTATGCAAAAAAAATAGAAGATAGGATAGAGAATCACTTTGATGATCTCAATCCTATCTCCTATTCAAATAGTTAGATTACTAACTTAATGACATTGGGCACATGCCTCTTTTTCTTATTTCCTATATCCTCACCTGTCTATCTTCAGATCGTTGTCCTGTGACAAACATGGTAAAGGTTGCTTTGCAGACATTTCGGCCATCTTGGTTGGTGATATCAACATCGACGACACAAGTGGTGCGTCCATGATGGACACATTCCCCCTTGATAGTGAGAAGGTCCCCTAGATTTCCAGCTTTCAGATAGTTGATAGAAGACTGGAGCGTCACCCCATCTAATCCTAGCGAAATCACCACAAGTCCACTGATTTGGTCACAAAGGGTAAATAGATAGCCTCCATGGGCATTCCCATAATAGTTGAGTGAGGAGTCCACTACTTTTGTCGTCACTACAACGTGACCATCTCTCATTTTTTCAATTTCGTAGTTTTCAAAGGCAGATATAGCGTCAAAGTGAAAATCTTTCATACTTTCCTCCTGATATTTCAAACGACACTATGATACTACTTTTCATAAGTCTATGCAAGGGAGAAGCACTTATTCAGGTAAAACTCCAACCTGCTCCACAAAGCGCATAAAGGCAGCCTGTCCTTCTTCTGTTTGCTTGTAAACACCGGCATCTTCCAATACCCGAGCAAAGATTTTACCCACAGATTCTTGGACAATTTCGAGAGCTTGGTCTTTATCAGTCAATCCAGGATGGGATTCCTTCAACTCATCCGCCCATTCTTGGTGATAATCTGCAACTGGAACATCCTCTCCGACTATGTAAGCTGCTACTTGCTCTACTTCTTCCTTCAAGCGTGGTGGCAAAATGGCTAAACCCATAACCTCAATCAAGCCGATATTTTCCTTCTTGATATGTTGGACATCCTTGTGGGGATGATAGATGCCGTCTGGATGCTCTGGAGAGGTTTGATTGTCCCGCAAGACCAAATCCAACTCAAACTGTCCATCTCGTTTACGGGCTATCGGTGTGATAGTATGGTGCGGAGTTCCATTGCTTTCCGCCAAGATCTGCACACTTGGATCTGAGTGCCGACGCCAAGCCAGTAAGATTTTCTCAGCAAGGTTGGTCAAATCGTCTTTTGAATCCGACGTTAATCGAATCACAGACATAGGCCATTGAACAATCCCAGCTTTGACAGATTCAAAACCATCAAAGGTAAAGCTTTTCTGAATAGGAGCCACTTCCATCGGGAATACATGGCGCCCACCTTGGTAATGATCGTGCGTCAGGATGGAGCCACCCACGATTGGTAAATCAGCATTCGAGCCTGCAAAATAACCTGGGAACTGCTCCACAATTGCTAACAAACGCTCAAAACTTTGGCGACTAATAGCCATAGGACGATGCTTGCTGTCTAGGAAAATACAGTGCTCATTAAAGTACGCATAAGGCGAATACTGGAAGCCCCACTCCTGCCCAGAAATATCAAAACGGATAATACGATGATTGCTTCTAGCTGGATGATTGACACGACCATGGTAGCCCTCATTTTCCATACAAAGCTGACATTGAGGATAGTTACTGGATTTAACCAACTTAGCTGCTGCTATCTCTTTTGGATCCTTTTCAGGCTTAGAGAGATTGATAGTAATCTCGAGTTCTCCGTAGTTAGACGGAACACGATAAGCAATATTCTTTGCGATGGCCTTTAGTTTGATGTAGTCATTCTTCTGACTGAGTTGGTAGAAGTCCGCAATCGCCTGCTCTGGTGACTGGGCATAAGTAGCCCAAAAGTCACGATTAAGCTGACTTGGACAAGGGGTTACCAAGTCCATGAGGTCAGCACCGAGAATTTCACGCGCAGCCAGGCTATCTTCAATCGTCCCTAATCGAACCGCTTCCTCGACAAGCTGGTCTTTTAGTTCAATCAAGTTATTTTGATCAGTCTCAACTTCAAGAACTCCATCTCCCACCAGTGCTAAGACGCGATTGCTCAGATAAATACGATCCAACTCTTCAAAGGTGCTTCCTGCAATGACTTTGGTAACAAATTTTTCTACTAAGGTCACTAGAAAACCTCCTTCTTACTTTCTAAATAGTCTCTAACAGCATCCAAATCCTGAAAAACTTGTTCTGTTTTATTTAAGAAAGACTGTGCTGGTATTTTTAAATCTGGAATACAAATAACTGGAATCCCAGCTCTAGATGCCGCTTCAATCCCTGCTTCACTATCCTCTAGTACCAAGCAATTCTCTGGTAAAACGTTCAAATCACTGCAGGCCTTTAAAAATATATCAGGGTATGGTTTGCTTCGCTTTACATCTTTTGCAAAAACTAAATGGTCAAATAGGGATAGTATCCCATTGCTATCCAATATCATTCTAGCTCGAGATTCAACACTTGAAGTTGCTAAAGCGATTGGAACGCCTTCTCTTTGCAAATAAGTAAGCAAATTTTTAGCACCTTTTTTTAAATTTACACCTTGAGCTAAGATTTGAGCTTCCAGTTCATAAACTTTAGCCAAGGTTTGGTCAAAGTTCCAAGGTAAATCATAGGTGTCCAAAAATCGTTGAACATTCTCCTCTTCCCTATATCCACTGTAGTCTCTAGAATAAGTTTCTTCTGTGAAAGGAATTCCAAAATCTCTAAGCAATTCTTGATAAACTTTTAGAGAAATGATTTCAGTATCGGCTAATAAGCCATCTAAATCAAATATTACAGCTTCCATATCCTTCTCTCCTAATCTAAGACGCGAGTTCCACCTGCAACTTCAGCTATATAGAAACTTGGAGCGTAGCCAACGATTTCTTCGTAGTGTTGGCCAACAGCTTCTTTAAAGGATTCAACTGCATCTTTTTGAACCAAGGCAATGGCACAACCACCAAAGCCTGCTCCTGTCATACGAGCACCGAGAACACCTTCTTGAGCCCAAGCTGTATGAACAAGGGTATCTAATTCCAAGCCAGTTACTTCGTAATCGTGCTCAAGCGAAACATGAGATGCATTCATCAAACGACCAAACTTGTCTAAATCTCCTGCTCGAAGAGCTGCTTGTGCTTTAAGGGTACGTTGGTTTTCAAGAACGGCGTGGCGAGCACGTTTCAAACGATTTGCGTCTTTGATTAGGTAGCTGTATTCATCAAAAGCCCATTCATCCAATTCGCCTAAAGTCTGGATATCCAAGGCCACTTGGAGTTCTTCTACCGCTTTTTCACATTCAGCACGACGTTCATTGTACTTAGAATCTGCTAGCTCACGGCGTTTGTTGGTATTCATGATCACAACAACATTGTCCTTTAAATCAAGTGGAACCAAGTCGTATTCTAAAGTATTGGTATCTAGGTAAATAGCTCGTTGGTCTGCCCCCATACCGATAGCAAATTGGTCCATGATACCAGAGTTAACACTGATAAAATTATTCTCTGTCAATTTTCCGATTTTTACTAAATCTAAACGGTCCAATTTTAGGTCAAAGAGATATTCTGCCACGACACCAGTCAAAAGCTCCAAGGATGCCGAAGAGGACAAGCCCGCACCATTTGGGATATTCCCAAAGACATAGAAATCAAAACCTTTGTCAATCACATGACCAGCTTCTTTTAAGAAATGAAGGACACCTTTTGGATAGTTGGTCCAGTTGTGCTCTTTCTCAAACTTAAGGTCAGCAAGAGGCACTTCGATAATGCCCTTATCCTCAAAGTTGGCTGAGTAGAAACGCAAAACTTGGTCATCACGTTTACGAGCAGCCCCATAGGTTCCGAGTGAAATAGCTGCTGGAAAAACATGACCACCGTTATAGTCAGTATGTTCCCCAATCAAGTTGATGCGCCCTGGCGAGAAGAAGGTTTGGTCTGCTTCTTGACCAAAAACAGCAAGGAAATCCTTGCGAAGTGCTTCAGCAGTAAGATGTTGTGTCATATGAATTCTCCTTTTACGAAATATTAGGTAAAAAAGTTTATCCTGTAATCGTTTTCTTCTATTGTACCCAAGGGTTTTGCTTAGGTCAACATTTTTACCGATATTTTACTAAACTATGAGTAAAAAGGAAGAAAAATATGCTATAATAACCTAAAAAGGAGGGGAATTATGGCTACACTCAAAGATATTGCTCAGCTAGCCTCTGTCTCGATCGCAACTGTATCCCGTGTCCTCAATCGCGATCAGAGTCTATCTGTGACAGAAGAAACCAGACATCGTATTTTAACCGTTGCCGAAGAACTAGGCTACACCAAACATCTCAAAACAGGTGAATCACATAAACTTAAACAGAAAATTGCCATCATCCAGTGGGTCAGTGAACAGGGAGAGTTAGAAGATCTCTACTACTACCAGATTCGCCTAGGAATTGAAAATAGAGCTCAAGAATTAGATTACGACATCTTGCGCTATTTTAATGACCAGCCTTTTACGCTTAGCGAAGAAGTCATTGGGATTCTTTGTATCGGGAAATTTAGCCAAGCACAGATTGCCTCGTTTGAAGAATATCACAAGCCCCTAGTTTTCCTTGACAGTGATACGATTGCCCTTGGTCATACCTGTGTCATTACGGATTTCTATAATGCGGTTAGACAGGTGATTGATTACTTTACAGATCATAGGCTTAAAAAGATTGGTATCCTATCCGGTCTTGAAACTACTACTGACCATGAAGAAGTTATCTCAGATAAGCGCTTAGATTACTTTAAATCCTATACGCAAGAAAAGGGAATTTATAACGAGAAATTCATTTTCCAAGGGCTATTTACTGCCCAATCTGGATACGACTTGATGAAAGAGGCTATCGAAAAATTAGGAGATAAGCTTCCACAGGCCTTTTTTGCAGCTAGTGATAGTTTGGCAATCGGTGCTCTTCGCGCTCTTCAAGAAGCCAGCATCAGCATACCAGAGCAAGTCAGCATTATTTCCTTTAATGATACCATTCTAACCAAGCAAGTGTTCCCACCACTTTCCAGTATTACCGTCTACACCGAAGAAATGGGGCGCACAGGAATGGATATTTTGAACAGAGAAGTCCTTCACGGCCGCAAAATTCCAAGCCTTACTATGCTAGGAACTAAACTAACACTTAGAGAAAGCACCTTGCATTAATCACAACAACTGAACATAAAAAATCCTAATAGAGATTCTCAAATCTCTATTAGGATTTTCTTTTTATACTCAATGAAAATCAAAGAGCAAACTAGGAAGCTAGCCGCAGGTTGCTCAAAGCACTGCTTTGAGGTTGTAGATAAGACTGACGATGTCAGTTACCTATATCTACGGCAAGGTGAAGCTGACGTGGTTTGAAGAGATTTTCGAAGAGTATTAATCCATCACAATCATAGACTTGATAGTCTTGCGTTCATCCATGTCTTTATAAGCTTGGTCGATATCTTCCAGTTTATAGCTTGAGGTAAAGACACGACCCGGATTAATATCACCGTCAAGAACAGCTTTTAACAAAACTTGTTTATCATAAGTAGTAACTGAGGCTGCTCCACCCGCCACTGAAATATTTTGGGCAAAGGTTGAACCAAGAGCACGGTTATTGTAATGAGGAACGCCGACAAAACCTAAACGCCCGCCATTATGGAGAACACCGAGAGCTTGGTCGACGGCTGCTTCTGTACCGACACATTCGAGAGCTGCATCTGCTCCACCACCAAGAATTTCTCGCACCTTGGCAATGCCTTCTTCACCACGTTCAGCTACGACTGCTGTCGCGCCTGACTCCAAGGCCATTTGTTGACGGTCTTCGTGGCGACTCATGAGGACGATTTGCGATGCTCCACGCATCTTAGCTGCAATGACAGCACATTGGCCAACAGCCCCATCCCCGATAACGACAACCTTGTCTCCTTTTTGCACATTAGCAACACGCGCTGCGTGGTAACCAGTCGGCATGACGTCAGCAAGTGTCAAAAGTGACTTGAGCATACCTTCGCTATAATCTGAAGGTTGACCTGGAATTTTCACAAGTGCCCAATTGGCAAAGTGGAAACGGATATACTCAGCCTGGACCCCACCTGACCAGTTGGTACCAATATGGCGGTCACAAGTCCCATCATAACCGGCACGACAGGCATCACACTCTCCACAACCATGAGTGAAAGGCGCGATGACAAAGTCACCTGGTTTTACAGTAGTGACAGCCTCACCAACTTCTTCGACGATTCCGAGAGCCTCATGACCACTATTACTATGCCCTTCTTTGATTTCGGGATTACGGTAACTCCAAAGGTCTGAACCGCAAACGCAAGTACGAACAATGCGAATAATAGCATCATATGCTTCTTGAATGCTTGGACGCTTGATTTCCTCAATACCGACCTGACCTGCCTTTGTATATACTGCTGATTTCATTTAAAATTTTCCTTCCTTGTAAAGTTTAATTTTGTGATTTAAGCGATTTAAAGCCACCTGTAACTGAGACAAGCGCTCCTCTAATTTTTTCTTTTCCTCTTCTAAGATACCAAGCCTTTCCTCTCTCGTTTCATCCCCCTCTTGGTAGAGCGACATATAGTCAACTAAACTGTCCACAGAGACACCTGCCGAACGAAAACACTTAATAAATTCCAGAGCCTCAATATCCTGATCTTGAAAATCACGAATCCCAGTTGCAGTACGAGTAATCGGTGGTACAAGACCAACCCGTTCATAATACCGAATCGTATCCGCTGAAATTCCCAACAAATCACTGGCTGATTTAATGTTCACATGCTATCCTCCTCTCATTTTATTCACTGAGTTTAAGCTATTCTAACTCACTTATCTTATTATATAACTTTGAGTTGACTCTAAGTCAAGCATTTGGCATCTAATCGAAAAATTTTTATAATTAGCATTCATGTATATGGAGTTTGTACAATGCTCTTAACTTACCAATCTTTTGAAGTACTTAAATAATAAAGAAAGTTCTCTATTCCAAATAAGATAGTACCCAATCATTTTTCACTTTTTTCTAATGATGATGCTCATAACTCCTCTCCAACTCAAACACCTTTCGCTTATGGGCTTGATGAGTTGCTAGGTCTGCATCAACCTCAATGGTGATATTTTGAAAACCACAATCTTTGAGTAGGGTTCGAATGGATTCTTTACAAACCTCCATCTGTTCAATTTCTTTTAGACAAATATGGACAATGGCATTTTTCTCCAAACCATCCATGGTCCAGAGATTAAGCTGATTGATACTAGCGACATGGTCCAGTTGCTCCAAGTCGCTCTTTACTTGCTTGATATCTACACCTTCTGGCACAGCGTCGAGGAAAATCTTGAGTGTAGACCAAAAACGAGGAATCGCCTTTAACAGAATGAAGAAGGAAATGACAAGAGATAAGAGTGGATCCAGAATATACCAGTCGGTAAATCGCAGAACAATGGCCATTAGGATAACAGCCAGCCAACCCAGAGTATCTTCCAGAAAATGCAGGCTCAAAATAGACTCATTCTTGGTTTTTCCCTTACGAACTACTAGACTCGCCAGCACATTAATGCTAACAGCAATGATTCCTAACCAGAGGATTCCCTCATCATTGACAGGTTGTGGATGAACGAGTTTCGTTATATTTTCCAAGATAACCAGAACAGATCCTGTCATAAGAATCACAGCCGTTACCAAGGCTCCTAAGAGACTAAATCGTTTGTAACCCAAGGTGTAATGACTATCTTCTTCACGATTGGAAATTGTTTCAAGAAAGGCTGATACACCAATTGCGACTGCATCTCCCAAATCATGGACAGAGTCGGCAAGAACAGCACTGGAAGCAAACACTCCACCAGCGATAAACTCGACAATGGCATAACTTAAATTCAAGAAAAAAGCTAACCAAACTGCATATTTTGTCTTCATAATCCTGTTTCCTCTGATATAATAGATTCATGAACATCCTGTTCATTATCATTATCTAACATTCATTACAGAAAGGATAGGGGCAAACTGTTTATTTTGTAAGTTACTGAACAGTTTGTTCAAAGTGTCCATATGACTAGTCAAGATCGTCGCATTACCAAGACACGAAAAGCTATCTATACTGCTTTTTTACAATTATTGAATCAAGAAGATTACGAATCCATCACAGTCCAGGAGATTATTGACCTAGCAAATGTCGGTCGCTCTACCTTCTACAGTCACTATGAGAGCAAGGAATTACTCCTTGACGAGCTCTGTCGTTATCTCTTTCATCATCTTTTTGAACGCGAGGAAAATATATCTACAGAGGCTTATTTAACTCATATCTTTTCACATTTCAAGAAAAACCAGGACCACGTCACCAGCCTCCTTTTCTCTAAAAATGACTACTTCCTCCGTCAATTACAGAAAGAATTGGAACACCATGTCTATCCCATGGTTGCCAAAGACTTACAAGTTTCCTATCCTAATATTCCTACTTCCTACCTCAAACACTTTGTTGTAACTAACTTTATCGAAACACTAACCTGGTGGCTGAAAAAAGGGAAATCTTATAAGGAAGACCAAGTAGTTGGATTTTACTTGGATGTTTTAGAGATGAAGTAGTAAACACAACTATAGATTTCATATCCACTCAAAAGAAAAATACTAGTCGACATTCTATCATTCAAATATTCCATTCACCATGAATATTTTACCTCTACTTTCTATTTATTAATCTGATCAAACTATGATTTTTTAAGCAAGTACATTAACTAAAAAAATTCTAAGACAAGAAGCCTTAGAATTTTTTATCGTAACCAACTTTCGTCTAACTGGCCTTTACTTTTGCTAAAAGCTTTCCCATGCTCATCAATGACAGCATGAATCTCTTGGCATTGTTTGAGAGTGAGTCCTTCCAAGACGTCACTATAAACAGCATGCATTTCACTATAGGTATCAAAGTTTCCAAATCCTAAGCGTCGAAAAAGTCTTCTAGCATATTCATCAGATATAAAAACTGGACGATCAAAAAGATAAAGTAAAAGTGCATCTGCAGTCTCTGGTCCAATCCCTTTTAACTCCAAAAGTTGCTTTCGTAAATCTTCTGTTCCAATCTTAGACAGAACCTCAAAACCACCAACTTCTCTTAACCAGATCAGAAGTCCCCTAATCGTTTGAGACTTTTGCTTAAAAAATCCAGCAGGTCGAATACGTTCCTGTAACTCTTCTAGCGATAAAGCCAGGATACCCTCTACTGTCATGATATCCATAAGACCAGCTAAACCTAACTTGGCATTCTTCTCTGTTGTTCGCTGGATCAGAATAGTCGATACCAAATCTTCCAGCTTGTTATCCGATTGCCACCAATTTTGTTCTCCATAGTGCTTACAGAGTCGCAAAAGAGTTTCTTGTATTTCTTCTTGCCTCATCATTTCTTCAACAATCCTTGTTCCACCAAGAAATCATGTGCAACAGTATAAGCATCCTTACCATCAATACCAACCTGGTAGTTCATCTGACTCATCTGGCTCTCGGTGATTTTACCAGCTAGTTTATTAAGAACAGCTTCCAACTCCGGATGTTTTTCGAGTAATTTAGCTTTCATGAGTGGAGCACCTTGATAAGGAGGGAAGAGGTGTTGATCATCTTCTAAAATTTGAAGTTGGTAACGTTCGATTTCTGGGTCTGTCGAGTAGACTTCCATAATCTGTATATCACCTGCCTTGATCGCATCATAGCGAAGAGCTGGCTCCATTGTTGCCACATTTAGATTCAATCCATAAACAGACTGTAACCCCTTGTTTCCATCCTCACGGTCGTTAAATTCCAACGTGAAACCAGCTTTAAGCTTATCCTGAACTTTCTTGAGATCAGAAATCGTCTTCAGATTATACTCTTTCGCAATACTTTTAGGAACTGCAATCGCAAAGGTATTTTGATAAGCCATGTGATTCAGAAAGACTAGATTGTCTTGTTTCTTTATCCCATCACGCGCGACTTCGAAAACTTCTTCAGAGTCATTGCTGACTTTAGGAGCTGGCTGCAAGAGAGCACCTGTAATAGTCCCTGTGAATTCTGGATAGATATCAATATCACCCTTTTTCAGCGCTTGATAAAGGAAATCTGTCTTCCCAAAGTTAGGCTTGACCGTCACCGTCATATCCGTATTTTCCTCAATGAGAAGCTTGTACATATTCATGAGAATCTCAGGTTCAGGTCCCAACTTCCCAGCTATAACCAGATTTTCTTTCTCTTTATTTGGAATCATGCTTGGAGCATAACTAGCTCCCAAACCAAGCACCATAACAGCAAAGGCTGCAACAATTGTACGCAACTTTGCCTTTTCCAACCATTTGAGAACAACATTAAAGAGAATAGCCAAAATAGCTGATGAGATTGCACCGATTAAAATCAGACTAGCATTCCGACGATCAATTCCCAAAAGGATAAAGGAGCCCAATCCTCCAGCTCCAACAAGAGCAGCTAGAGTTGCTGTCCCAATGATCATAACGGTTGCTGTACGAACCCCCGATACAATGACTGGCATGGCAAGTGGAATTTCAAACTTCTTGAGTCGCTCCCACTTGGTCATTCCAAAAGCAATACCTGCCTCCTCAAGACTAGGATCAATGCCGTTCAAGGCTGTGATTGTATTTTCCAAAATCGGGAAAATAGCATAAATGACTAGAGCTGTAAGGGCCGGTAAGGTTCCAATTCCCATGAAAGGAATAAAGAGACCCAATAAAGCCATTGAAGGAATGGTCTGGAAGATACCCGCAATTTGTAGCACCCAATTCGCCGCTTTTTTGTGGCTATTTAGATAAACCGCAAGTGGGATGGTCAGAAAAATAGCAACCAATAAGGTCAAAAGCGATAATTGTAAGTGTTGACCAAGAGCGGTTAACCATTCCCCAAAACGCTCTTGAAAGGTTGAAATCAAATTAGACATGAAGGCTACCTCCAAATAAGTTTGCTACAAAGTCTGTCGCAGGCGCTTGTAAAATTGTTTCAGGGTCTGCGACCTGACGAATTTCTCCATCCTGCAAAACTGCAATTCGATCCCCTAATTTCAAAGCCTCGTCCGTATCATGAGTAACGAAGATGGTGGTCATCCCGAACTCCTTATGCAAATCCTTGGTGAGAGCTTGCAACTGCTTGCGAGAGATAGCATCCAAGGCTGAAAAGGGCTCATCCATCAGCAAGATTTTTGGTTCCCCAATGATGGCTCGTACAATGCCAATCCGCTGTTGCTCCCCACCAGATAACTCGTTTGGTAACCGATGAGCATACTCTGCAGCAGGCAGGCCTACCTTGTTCAAGAGTTCTTCTGTTTTAGAAGCGATTTGCTCTTTGCTCCAGCCCTTCATCTCAGGAATGAGAGCTATATTTTCCGCAACCGTCAAGTTAGGAAATAGGGCAATAGCTTGGAGGACATAGCCGGTACTGAGACGTAACTCCCGTTCATTATAGTCCTTGATGCGTTTTCCATCCATATAGATATTGCCATCTGTCGGCTCCAAGAGTCGGTTCACCATCTTAATCATGGTGGTCTTACCAGATCCTGAAGGACCCACTAGCACCATGAATTCTCCATTTTCAATACGGAGATTGACATCTTTTAAAATATTTTTATCCGTGTAGCGCAAGGCTACATGTTTGTATTCAATCATTTAATCTACCTCATTTTTCACGATCACTTTACCAAAAGAATGGCTTCCTTCCAGATAAGCATGCGCTTCCTGAATTTGGTCAATCTTATAAACTTTTTCAGGCCCTACATCTACACGATACTGCTCGACAAAATCTACCAAAGCCTGAAGCTTATCTTGAGACACATTGCCAGAAGCAAAGGTCGTCAAGTAGAGATTGCGAGAGAGCATCTCGATCGGATCAAAGTCTGGAACAGTCCACTGACCACCTAGTAGGCCACAAGAACAGATAATCCCACCTTCTGCTGTCCGCACAAAAGTATCGAGAATAGCACTTGGACCAACAAGATCCAAAACCTTATCGAACTGCTCTTTCGTGTGCAAGACACCATCCTTCTCCAAAATCACCTGATCAAATCCGACTGCCTTTAACTGCTCTTCTTTAGCTAGATTTCGGCTAGTTCCTGCCAGGTGAATATTAGGAAATTTCCCTTTCAGCAGTTTAGCAAAGGCAATCCCTACACCACTGGTTGCTCCGCGAACTAACACGCTATCTTGCTCCTCAATCTTAAGGTTAAGAAAAGAGCCAAATGCCGTGTAATAGGTTTCCGGAAGGGCAATCAAGCTTCCCAAATCAAGTTCTGTCTTGATTGGATAAATTTGCTCATTGGGAAGAAGGGTATACTCTGCATAGCCTCCATCAAAGGCACGCCCCATCTCCCCCATAATGGAAATGATTTGCTGGCCAATCTTCAAATCCGGTCGTGTCGTTTCTTCCACAAGACCAACACACTCAATCCCTAACACACGAGGAAATTTCACAGATGGAGACTCTCCCTTACGGGTAAAAATTTCACTATGGTTGATGCCAAATCCTTGGATTTTCACCAGGGTCCAACCTGCCTTCAGGACTGGTTTTGGTCGTTCGATAACTTCTAATACCTCTGGTCCACCTGGAGTGCTCACCACAACTGCTTTCATAAGATCCCCCTTTTTAAAACTTCCCTCTATTGGTCAAGTCTTCTACCTTAGGCATCACTTCCTTATTATCCCAATGTTCAACAATTTTTCCATTCTCTAAACGGAAGATATCGTATTGAGCATAGGCAACGCCATCAATCAATACCTGACCATAACTCACTGCAAAATTTCCTTGCGTCAAGAGTTGGAAAACAAAGTCATAGGTCACATCGTGCTCTCGTACGTATTCCTTATAAGCTTGGCTTCCTTGCCCAATCTCATGATTATGCTGGATCAAATCCTCTGCCACAAAGTCTTCCCATTGATCGAGCTCCTTGTTTTGGAAAATTTCTGTCAAGAAACGACGGACTAATTTTTTATTTTCCGCTATCTTCTCCAAATCCCTGATTTCAAAATCTCCAAAGATCTGATCTAGTTGTCCATTTTCAGGTGTGCGATAGTAGTCAATAACGTCCCAATGCTCAACGATGCGACCATTTTCATCTGCACGGAAGGTATCCGTTGTCACCCATTGGGCTTCTCCACCGTTAAGGTATTGGTGCACATGAACAAAGACCAGATTTCCATCTTCAATGGTACGAACAATCTTGATTTCACGTTCTGGATGGCGTTTGAAAAAGTCCTCAAAGAAAGCAGCAAAGCCTTCTTTCCCATCCGGCACTCCTGTCGAGTGTTGGATATAGGTATCCCCTACTGAACTTGCTTGTGCTTCTGCTACACGCCCATCTTGAATAGCATGAAGGTAAAGATTTTGCGCGTTTTGTGCTTGAAGAGACATGATTTATTCCTCGTTTTCTTTTTTCTTTAAATTATGAATAATACGCTCTTGATAGGCTTCAAATTCTCGGATTTCTTGATCAGAAAATCCTTGGTAGAAAATCTCACCTAGTTCTTTGCTGACACGGTCACCGATTTCTTTTTGCGCCCAACCGAGGTCTGTCAAAGAGATATATTTTTTCCTTTTATCCTGCGTGCAAGGTTGAATCGTGACCAAGCCTTGTTCTTCCAATTTCTTAACCATACTGGTCAATGTATTATTGGCTAGCCCCGTCGCAAGAGCGATATCGGTCGCTGTAGCGCACCCCAACTCTTGCTTCCACAAAATCGTTAAAATTTTTCCCTGTTCACTTCTGTATTGAGCATCTGGTTCCTTGCTCAAGAGTTTTTGAAAGATACGCCCGTTTAACAAACGAATCTGTAGAGCTTGGTAGCCCCCTAACATCTTGTCCATTTTGTCTCCTTTTTTTCTATATCGAAGTTTTCAATTATTATAACACTCTTAATTACATCTGTCAACTATTTCGATATCGAAATATTATTTTTTTAATAAATCTGCGTAAATCGCGTAATCCAGATCTTTAAAAACATTGAATACAACTATCATATCAGGGTGTTTTTTCTGAAACTGTAAAACCGTCTCTATCGCAATCTTGGCTGCCTCTTCATTTGGAAAACGAAATTCTCCTGTTGAGATACAACAAAAGGCCAAACTTCTCAGACCTTTTTCATAAGCTAAGTTCAAACACTCTTCGTACGACGAGGTTAACTGTCGTCTTTCCAAATCGGTCACTTCTTCATAGATAATAGGGCCCACTGTATGAAGAACATAGCGCGAAGGTAAGTTGTAGGCCTTGGTCATCTTTGCCTGACCTGTAGATTCATCCCTTCCTTGCTCTTGCATGAGCTCATGACACGCTAGACGCAGTTCAACTCCTGCAGCTGTATGAATAGCATTGTCAATACACGAATGATTAGGTACAAAACAACCTAAAAGCTTACTGTTGGCCGCATTGACAATGGCATCAACCGCCAGACGAGTAATATCGCCTTGCCACAGGTAGAGATTAGGCCGAATGGGAGTTAAGTCTCTCAAGTCTACAACTCCTTTTTCTAATAGTTTTTCTTGTAAATAACGGTCTTGTTGGGAGAGAAAGTCGGCTGTCACTGGTGCTGGATAGCGGACATTTTGAAGAGCTCGATATAAAACTTCTTGCTCCTCTACCTTTTCAGGAATCTCTAGTTCTGTCAATCCTTGCTCGCTTTTTAAAACATCAATCAAATATTCTAGTCTGCTAGCCATTGTTGGAGTACCTCCCTCATATCATCTTTTATAGAAATTGTTTTTTCTTTTGGAGTACCAAAGCCTTCAAGATCATCACGATTGAGACGAATCAAATGAGCCTTTGGAAATACCGCTGTCATTTTCTCAAAAGGATAGCGAATGATGGTCGGCGTATTGTAACCGACACCCAATTCTAAGAAGACAACCTTTTGATCTTCTATCCCTTCCAAAAATCTTTGATAGGCTTCATAAGATTCCTCCCAAGTCTCATCTTGAACAAAATCCTGGTCTACACGTAAATGCATGGTCATTGGCGCCCCACAATGAGGACAATACGGTATCAAGTCGGTTGGAATTTTCAAGTCCTTGATTTCTTTTAGCAGCTCCATGACAGCTCCTTCATTATCAAAGACTTGCTGGCGACAAGGGACGGAACATTGCCACTCTCCGTAGTTGCCCTGTACTTCAAAGAAACGTTCCGGAGCAAATCCTGTCTTCATAAACTGCCCATCTACATTGGTCGTAATCACAAAATAATCCTTGTCCTTTACCAAGTCGAAAAGATCTCTATAAAGTGGAAGTCCATCCGGTTGGTAACGATTATGATAGATATGTTTGGCCCAATAGCCCCAGCGCTCTTCAAGAGCCTCAAAAGGATAAAAAGCTGCAGAATACATGTCCTGCATGCCATAACGAGCAATATAATCTTTTAAAAAAAACCTGAAAACGTGACCCTGAGTAGGTTAAACCCGCCACTGCAGATAAACCAGCTCCTGCTCCAATCACAACCTTATCTGCTTCTTCAATAATTTTCTTTGCTTCTTGAATCTTTGTCATCTTATCATACCTCAATTTCAAATCTTGCTTGGTAGGGAGGCAATTGTGTCAAATCATAAAAGCCTCCTACTGCTTTTTTAAAACGAAAGACTTGTAAGTGACTTCGTCCCTCTTCTGTCGGATAAATCTCATACATATATGGATTAGCTTCCAACAACTCTTCAAGATGCTCTTTTCCAATCCACTCCACCTGACCCGTTAAGGAAATGGATTTACGGTCCATGGTTCCTGCTCCTTGAGTCATCCCTGTCAACGCTACACGTCCATCTTCCTTAAGACGCTTGTAGAGGGGTTTAAAATCAGCTGTCAAAAAATAGACTGTTTTCCCATCCTCCCACATCATATCCATGACAGCTGTATGCGGATGTCCCGTTTCATCAACCGTTGCCACTACAACTGAATGAATCTCTTCGACTAGTACTTTCAAATAATCCATTATATAACACCATGTCTTTCTTTGAATTTTAGTTCCATATCGAACTTTATGAAACAATTGTAACTCTTTTTATTACACCTGTCAACTATTTCGATATCGAAATAATAAAAACTTTCTACTCAAAAGTAGAAAGTCATCATTTTTATAAAATCAAACATGAATCACATCTGAATCATTCCTCTTTAAGAAACTACTATGAACCAGATAAGGACCATACTTAGAATTTTGACTATAAACCAACCATAAGGGAATGATAAAAATTTTTATAAAATATAGTAAACAAAAGAGTAGGAAAAGACTAAAACTAAGATTCCTTAATTCAAAAAAATAAAGATAAAAGAAAATTAAAGCATTTAATAGAATATTAACCCCCGTAGCAAAACTAGCTGATAAGATATTCGTCTTGATCTGAGAATTAAAGAGTTTGACAGCAAATAAAGCCAATAAAGAAATATTATAGACACAAATTGGCTTGTAATCATGACGATAAAAAACTAAACATTTATTGTTATAAAAATTAATCCCACTACTAAAATTACTCGCCTTGTTAATCCAAACGTGCGAAACTCCACTAATATCAGTCCAAGGAACAAATAAAGCTAATCTTCTAAGATAAATCCCTTTTGGAGATATAGAAAATTTCCAAGGGCAAAGAAAGTTAATGCCAATACCAACTAAAATTAATAAAAGAAGGCAATACACTAACTGTGTTTGATGAAAGCTAAAGGCGTAATTAAATATAGTAAATTCTTGAATTCCTCGCCCAGCAATTTGATAGACAACAAAAAGATATAAAACAACTATAAATAGAACAAATCTATAATAAATACTAGGAAACTTCACAATTTTTGGCATATATTCTCCTTACTGATAAAGTCATCATTGAATGACACTTTTCTATCTAACTTAACACAAGTATACCATTAAACACTCAAAAAGGATAAAAATGGAAGAAAGAGATTTTTATAAAAAGAGCTTGGCCAAGACCAAACTCTTCATTTTTCTACTCTTCCTCAACTAAGCGCTTAAACTCTGCTTGGATCTCTGTATTCTCTGTCGGTTTTAAGTACATGACCCCACCATTTGTTGTTGGTGAATGAAAAACAATCGCTTCCCCTGTATCAGTTATCGCAAAAAAGTAGCTGTGCACGTCTGGGTATTTATCCCAATTACTATAGCGCTCCACAATTCGATACTTAGCGTTACCTAAACCTGTATCTGTGTATTCGGCATTCATTTTCTCGCTTGGTCCATCTCCAAAGGTATAGAGATTATCCGCACCAACATCACCACCAGAAATTCCTTTTTTGTAATTAGGTTGACCAAGTCTTTCGCCCCATCCTTTAATGAAGGCTTCTAATTTTGCAGATTTGCTTGCATTCCAAGGAGCTTTTTGTCTATCCTCGGATATAGAAGAGCTAGTCGAAGTTTCAAATTTTTGCCAATCAAAACCTCTTAAATCAATTTGATCCGATTCAGTTTTTCCAAAATTAGATCCAATATAATTAGTCTCTATTTGAAATTCTTTTTCCTGAAGTTTACTAGCCCCCTTTTGCTTTTCATTTAACTTATAAAGAGTCCCATAACCTTTACCAGTTCCTGACGACCAACTTAATTCAAGAATCTCCCCACCTTGATAAATAATTGACGCATTCCTAACTCCACCATGTCCTGCAGCAAATCCTTCTGCTAAAAGCACAGGTTTACCTTCTTGTAAAGAGTACACTCCAGTTAAAAAGTATTTTCCACTTAAATTAAGATCCGCAACAAGTAACTCCTCAACACCATCATCATTTAAATCAACAAAGGAGTAACGCATATCATCTGAACGATTTATAGTATTTTCAATAGACCAACTATTGATAGGACGTTCAGTAGCTTTTAAACTTTGATAAAGATTTGAAATTGCAGTTGAATCATTCGAAGTAGAAAATATTTTTTGGTAATCATCAAAAACTGACTTGTACAAATCTTTATAATCTTTCTTAGACTCCCCAGACTTTATCTCGTTACTAGTAGTTGAAGTAGATAAACTAACATCTTTACTAGAAAACTCAGAATTTTGATTACTACAACCAACTGTAAAAAAACTAAATATAAGAATAAACAGACTTCCTACTATACTTCTATTACCCATAAAAAACTCCTCTTGAAATGAATGGTGACCATAGCTTTGCTTACATTATATCAAATATTTGAGAGTTTCGATAAGATAAAAAAAACTTATATATACAAATACTAAGTAAATAAAATCTATAATTCTTATATTCGATACACCTTCAATAAATACTATGTAGCTAAATATAATGTAGAGAAATCTCATAGGCCCTATAACAAGAGAGATTAACCATTATTTAAAGCTAACCTATAATACAGTTAAATGATTATTCAAGCTTACAGGAAATTAAATAAAAGACTATTGACGCATTGAAACAATAAAATATAAACGAAAGATAGAAGCTAGGAAAAGTCACGAAATCATTAAACAATACTTTTATACTCCGTGACTTTAATAATATTAAACCAAAATCTTCCTAAATTTGAAAACAAAAAGAGCGAACCATTTTGTTTCGCTCCAGATAGTAACAATTCATCACTCGACCACAGTTGCCAAAGAAAGAAAATTTGATAATTAAAGGCACAAAAAAAGAGCTAACAAGCTCTAATTACGGAGAATAAGGGATTCGAACCCTTGCGCCAGTTACCCGACCTAACGATTTAGCAAACCGTCCTCTTCAGCCTCTTGAGTAATTCTCCTATTAATGGGCACGAGTGGACTCGAACCACCGACCTCACGCTTATCAGGCGTGCGCTCTAACCACCTGAGCTACGCGCCCAAGTTAAAAAACTTGGTAAATGAACTAAATGTTCAAAGCGGGTGACGAGAATCGAACTCGCGACAACAGCTTGGAAGGCTGTAGTTTTACCACTAAACTACACCCGCATAAAAACAAATATGGCGCGAGACGGAATCGAACCGCCGACACATGGAGCTTCAATCCATTGCTCTACCAACTGAGCTACCGAGCCTTATTGCGGGAGCAGGATTTGAACCTACGACCTTCGGGTTATGAGCCCGACGA
>NZ_JAQFJI010000018.1:0-24578 GCF_030440055.1 Streptococcus sp. SO4 | reverse complement strand
CCATATGATTCTTTCTAATGATGGTTTGGTCGCTTTTCATTATAGATCTTATGGGACTTTTTTTCTACACAAAAATAGGCTCCATAAGATCCATAGGGGATTTACCCACTACAAATATTATAGAGCCACTTATTTTTGATTTAGTAAAGCTATGATCCTTTTCATAGTAATCACGAATATAGTCGTTGCTTCTTGTAATTTTATGTAAAAAAAGACCAAATGATCCAGGTGTATCAAGAACATGTCTTTATTACATTTCCGCATTTTTAGCCTCTCTCTTGTAGGGCTATTTAGTTTTTCCTTTAAAATACAACATCTTCTGAAAAGATGTTCGTAATCCTTAAGGGGAATAGAATAGATTTTAGACTTATCCTCTTTTTGGGTAACATCCTATTTTTGAAGAGCAAATTTGACAATGCTTAATATCAAAATAGTGGGTTTCCTGAGTAATATATCTATCCATTTTCTTCCTGTACAAACAAAGAGGGCCTGCATTTTTATTAAATAAAACATCTTCTTTGAGATTAAAGTCATTAACAAAAGCTTGATGTAGCTTAGCGACTAAATTCATATGTTCCTTCTTGGTAAATTGAATTCTATATCTCCCAGAATAGACCCTATACCCTAAAACAATTACGGCATTATCTTTAGTTTTATGATAAATTTTTTTAAAATAGGATTAAGATTTTTTACCAGTTATCACGATACAGACTGTGATCATACGATCGTCTATTATTGTAAGATGCTCTTTAGAGCCATAAAAGGAGCTATTTAAGTAAGCTTCATTTTTAGCAGAGGTTTATAAGTTTTATAGACAACCTCTATACTTCTTTAAGCAAATTTAATTTTTGTGAAACTACAAATAATGTTATTAATTCTTCCTTGATATCTTCCAAGAAATTATTTTCCACAAGATTTTGTGCATTTGCACAGAATTTCTTATGATTTTAATAAGTTTTAGCATGAGTCGCACCCATAATGAGAATTTTACTTTCAATCAAGTCGTGTTCAAGATAGATTTTTCTATTTTTAGTGATGACTCAATTAACCCTTCGGCTTTGATTCGAAATTTATGGAATTGAGTCAATGAAGAAGATTCAATAGAAGCTATACCAAGGAAATTTTTAAAAGCACATCAGAAAAGGATTGCACAAACACATCCACATCAGATAATGTAGAGTTGTCTTTTAACTAGTGATGGTTTAATATTATAATCGCATTCACAGTCAGAACTAAAATTTTTTAACTCATCGTATCGTAAATAAAGCTAAATTACAACGTTCTGTTAGCTGGCGTAAAAAGTTTCTTTTGAAAAAAAGATCATATAGACTGGAATAGAGAAAAATTTTTTAAAGTTAACTGATTATAAGACATGCAATCACGTTAACTCTTAAGTATACCATCCCCTAAAAGAATAGCTAATGATGACTTTTTCATTAGGTTGTCAGAATGATTTTAGTACCATTTATTCCGTGAGGAATTACGAGAGACATAGACAGAGTAACAAGAAATTATGAAAATTCAGTTGAAGTAGCACTAAAGATGAAGTTGCAAAATTTTATCTTAGACATCCTTAAGAATCTGATTTTTTAGGTGTCTCCTTTACTGCCATTCTACATACAATAAGATTAGCAATGGATATGCTAGCTAATTTTAATCTATAAACTAATTTAATTTTTAGAAGGATTTAATTATTATTCGTTAAATGTTATGAGTTTTGATATCAAGTGTTTCACTACTTAAGAAATTTATAAAAAATATGTTTGAAATCATTAAATGTTTAATTCGTAAACAAAAAAAAATAAAAATCAAACAAAATACAACAAAAAAACATTGACAACGGTTTCATATAGTGTTATACTTATACCATAAAAGTTAAATATGAAGGAGAAGGTCATGGGATTAGATCATTTCTTTGACAAAGACTTAGTCTTTTGCTTAGAAGCAGATAATCAAGAGCAACTTTTCGATCAAGTTGCAACCCTATTGGAAGAAAAGAAAGTTGTTACAGAGACCTATCGATTGGCCTTGATTGAACGTGAAAAATTGTTCCCAACTGGTTTGGATATGGAGTTTTTAGGGAAGGATTTGCCTAACGTAGCTATCCCTCATACTGATACAATTCATAATCTAACTGAAAATGTTGTCGTGGTTCGTCTGGAAAAACCAGTAACGTTCCACAATATGATTGCTCCTGATAAGGAAGTAGAAGTATCATTACTCTTCTTTATCATCAACAATTCAAGTTCAAGTCAAACAAATATACTTGCACAGTTGATGGACTTCTTTACAGGCAATGGTCATCTTGAAGCGCTGTCTAAGATTACGGAACCTGAAGCTTTGTTCCAATATATCTCAGAAGCGACTGCTTAATTTGTTAATAATTTTTATATAAAAACGGAGGAAATCCAAATGATTAAAATTCTTGCTGCTTGTGGTGCAGGTGTTAACTCAAGCCACCAAATTAAAAGTGCTCTTGAAGAAGAACTTTCTAACCGTGGGTACGATGTTCAATGTGATGCTGTTATGGTAAAAGATGTCAATGAAGACTTGATTAAAGGTTATGATATCTTCACACCAATCGCTGCTACTGATTTAGGTTTTGAACCAGGTATCCCAGTTGTTGAAGCAGGACCAATCTTGTTCCGTATTCCAGCTATGAGCGCTCCAGTTTATGACAATATTGAAGCAGCTATCAAAGAACATGGTCTAAGCTAATTATTAATTTGTAAATATTCCATAAAAATAAAGGGAGGAAAATTATGGATTTCATTATTGACTTGGCCAATAAAGTATTCAAGCCAATCTTGGATATGGGTGGCCCAATTATCATGCTGATCATTTTGACAGTATTGGCTTTACTATTTGGAGTGAAATTCTCCAAAGCACTTGAAGGTGGTATCAAACTTGCCATCGCACTTACTGGTATCGGTGCTATCATCGGAATGCTTAACGGAGCTTTCTCAGCTTCTCTTGCAAAATTCGTTGAAAATACTGGTATTCAATTGAACATCACCGACGTTGGTTGGGCACCACTTGCTACAATCACTTGGGGTTCAGCTTGGACACTCTACTTCTTGCTTGTGATGTTGATCGTCAACATTGTAATGCTTGCAATGAAGAAAACTGATACACTTGACGTCGATATCTTTGATATCTGGCACTTGTCTATCACAGGTCTTTTGATTAAATGGTACGCTGACAACAATGGAGTTAGCCAAGGAGTTTCACTCTTCATCGCGACTGCAGCAGTTGTCCTTGTAGGTGTTCTTAAAATCATCAACTCTGACTTGATGAAACCAACATTTGATGACCTTCTTAACGCACCAAGTTCATCACCAATGACTTCAACTCACATGAACTACATGATGAACCCAGTTATCATGGTTTTGGATAAGATTTTTGATAAACTCTTCCCAGGTCTTGATAAATACGACTTTGACGCTGCTAAATTGAACAAACGAATCGGTTTCTGGGGATCTAAATTCTTCATCGGTTTCATCCTTGGTATCGTTATCGGTTTGATGGGAACTCCACATCCAGTTCCTGGTGTTGAAGGTGCTGAAAAATGGGAACTTGTTATTAAAGGTTGGTTGTCACTTGGTTTGACTGCCGGTGTCTGCTTGGAGCTCTTCTCATTGATCGGTTCATGGTTCATCGCGGCCGTAGAACCACTTTCACAAGGTATTACAAACGTTGCTACTAAACGTCTTCAAGGACGTAAATTCAACATCGGTCTTGACTGGCCATTTATCGCTGGTCGTGCTGAAATCTGGGCTTGTGCTAACGTACTTGCACCAATCATGTTGGTTGAAGCAGTGCTTCTTTCAAATGTCGGAAATGGTATCTTGCCACTTGCTGGTATCATCGCAATGGGTGTAACTCCAGCTCTCTTGGTAGTTACTCGTGGTAAATTGCTCCGTATGATTATCTTCGGAACACTCTTGTTGCCACTCTTCCTTCTTTCAGGTACACTTATCGCACCATTTGCAACAGAACTTGCTAAAGGTGTAGGTGCCTTCCCAGAAGGTGTAAGCCAAACTCAATTGATTACTCACTCAACTCTTGAAGGACCAATCGAAAAACTATTTGGTTGGGCAATTGGTAATGCTACAACTGGTGATATCAAAGCTATCCTTGGCGCATTAGTATTCCTAGTATTCTACGTTGGTATCTTTGCATGGTACAGAAAACAAATGATCAAACGTAATGAAGAATACGCAGCAAACGCAAAATAATTCGCTCCTAAAAATGTAAATTGTAAAAACTAGGTTGTCAGTTTCCAAATCTGGAGTCGACAGCCTAGTTTTTTTAGGCCTTAAATAAATGGAGGTAATTCTAATGATTGAATTAAAAACAGAACAGTTAAGTGTACAGTTTCAAAATTTTGGTGGTGCACTTTCTTCAATAAAAGACAAAGATGGAATTGAGTATTTGTGGCAGGGAGATCCAACTTACTGGAGTGGACAAGCACCTGTTTTATTTCCAATTTGTGGATCCGTTAGAAATGATACTGTCTTATATCATCAAGAAGATGGTAGTCAAGTAACAGGTAAAATTCCACGTCATGGATTGGTTCGAAAAAAAGAATTTGAATTAGTAGAACAAACAGAGAATGCTGTCACCTTTGCGATCGAAGATGACCAAGAAATGTATGAGAACTATCCCTATCATTTTCGCCTAGAAATAACTTATACTGTTACTGGAAAGACTATTCGTACACAGTATCAAGTTACCAATAAGGAAACAGATAAGAAAATGCCTTACTTTATTGGTGGACATCCAGGCTTTAACTGTCCTTTATTTGATGATGAAGCTTATGAAGACTACTATCTTGAGTTTGAAAAGCCAGAAACTTGTACAGTTCCAAAACCATTCCCAGAAACAGGAATGTTAGATTTTCAATATAGAAGTAGCTGGTTAAAAGACCAAAAAGAATTGGATCTAAACTATGATTTCTTTAGCTATGATGCTGTGACTTTAGATGAGTTAGCCTCTCGCTTTGTTTCCTTACGTTCACGTAAGCATGATAAGGGGTTGAAACTAGACTTTAAGGAGTTTCCAAACCTCATCGTTTGGTCAACGCTCAATAAAGGTCCCTTCCTTGCTCTGGAACCTTGGTCAGGTTTGTCCACATCACTTGAAGAGGGCGATCATCTAGAGGATAAGAAGAATGTTCGAATTTTAAATCCAGGTCAAAGTGATCAAATTGGTTTTGATATAGAAATTTTCTAAAAAATAAACAAAAACAAACATAAACTGTTGACTTTTTTAAACAATAGTAGTATATTGTGTTTAGAAAGAACAATTTGTGTTTGTTTTAACAAGTTATTCTTCCAATTTCTCCAAGGAGAAGTTACAAAGAGTGATTAGATGAATCATTCTTAAACTAAAATAGTCAACAAAAACTACTAGTAACTACTTGGTGATGGTCATTTTCTTTCCAGAACCAAAAAATTTTTACTGGTCTATTATAAAAAAGGAGTATACAATATGTCTATTGTTATTGGTGCAGATGCTGCAGGTTTGAGATTGAAAGAAGTCGTGAAAGATTTCTTGGAAAAAGAAAACTTCCACGTTGTGGATGTTACAGCTGAAGGTCAAGACTTCGTTGATGTAACTCTTGCAGTTGCTGAAGAAGTTAAAAAAGAAGAACAAAACCTTGGTATTGTCATTGATGCTTATGGTGCAGGTCCATTTATGGTTGCTACTAAAATCAAGGGAATGGTTGCAGCAGAAGTATCTGACGAACGTTCAGCTTATATGACTCGTGGTCACAACAACTCACGTATGATAACTATGGGTGCTCAACTCGTTGGTGACGAATTGGCTAAGAACATCGCTAAAGGCTTTGTAAATGGTAAGTATGACGGTGGTCGTCACCAGATTCGTGTCGACATGTTGAACAAAATGTGCTAATTTTTATAACGAAAGAAAGGTAAGATAAAAATGAGAATTGCAATTGGATGTGACCACATCGTAACTAATGAAAAAATGGCGGTTTCAGAATTTTTGAAATCAAAAGGACATGAAGTCATTGACTTTGGTACTTATGACCACGCTCGTACCCACTACCCAATCTTTGGTAAAAAAGTTGGTGAAGCAGTAGTTAGTGGCCAAGCTGATCTTGGTGTATGTATCTGTGGTACTGGTGTAGGTATCAATAATGCTGTTAACAAAGTTCCAGGTGTTCGTTCTGCTTTGGTTCGTGATATGACAACAGCTCTTTATGCAAAAGAACAATTGAATGCCAACGTTATCGGATTTGGTGGTAAAATCACTGGTGAATTGCTTATGTGCGATATCATTGAAGCTTTCATCAACGCTGAATACAAACCATCTGAAGAAAATAAAAAATTGATCGCTAAAATCCAACACGTTGAAACTCATAACGATCATCAAACGGATGCAAACTTCTTTACAGAATTCCTTGAAAAATGGGATCGCGGTGAATACCACGACTAAGAGGTGACTCATGATTTTAACAGTCACAATGAACCCATCCATCGATATTTCCTATCCTTTGGATGAATTGAAAATTGACACTGTCAACCGTGTTGTCGATGTTACGAAAACAGCGGGTGGTAAAGGTCTTAACGTTACACGAGTTCTATCAGAATTTGGTGATTCTGTAGTCGCAACAGGACTTGTCGGTGGTAAACTTGGTGATTTTTTAGTAGAAAATATTGATGATAAAGTAAGCAAACATTTCTTCTCTATTCAAGGTGAAACCCGTAACTGTATCGCAATTCTACATGGAGAAAACCAAACAGAAATCCTAGAAAAAGGTCCTGAAGTTCAAGAAAAAGAAGGTCAAGATTTCTTGGCTCATTTCAAAGAACTTTTAGAGACTGTAGAGGTAGTGGCCATTTCAGGTAGTCTACCTGCAGGACTTCCAGTTGATTACTATGCTAGTTTAGTTGAACTTGCAAATCATGCTGGGAAACCTGTTGTCTTGGACTGTTCAGGAGCTGCACTTCAGGCGGTTCTCGAATCTCCACATAAACCAACGGTTATCAAACCAAATAATGAAGAATTGTCTCAACTTTTGGGTAGAGAAATTTCTAAAGACTTGGATGAATTAAAAGAGGTTCTTCAAGAGCCCCTATTTGAAGGAATTGAGTGGATCATCGTTTCCTTAGGTGCTAATGGTGCCTTTGCAAAACACGGTAACACTTTCTATAAAGTAGATATTCCAAGAATCCAAGTTGTAAACCCAGTTGGATCTGGTGATTCAACAGTTGCAGGTATTGCATCAGGTCTTTTCCATAAAGAATCTGATCAAGAATTGCTGACTAAGGCGAATGTCCTTGGTATGCTAAATGCTCAAGAAAAAATGACCGGTCATGTCAATATGGCTAACTATCAAGGCCTATATGACCAACTAGTAGTGAAAGAGGTATAAAATGGTTTTAACAGAAAATAAACGTGCATGTTTGGAAAAACTCTCAGACGAAAATGGTATCATCTCAGCTCTTGCTTTTGACCAACGTGGTGCTTTGAAACGCCTTATGGCTCAATACCAAACAGAAGAGCCAACAGTAGCTCAAATGGAAGAACTTAAAGTCTTGGTAGCAGATGAATTGACTAAATACGCTTCATCTATGCTTCTTGACCCTGAATACGGACTACCTGCAACTAAAGCTTTGGATAAAGAAGCTGGTCTTCTCCTTGCTTATGAAAAAACAGGATATGATACTTCAAGCACAAAACGTTTGCCTGACTGCTTGGATGTTTGGTCTGCAAAACGTATCAAGGAACAAGGTGCAGATGCTGTTAAGTTCTTGCTTTACTATGATGTAGATAGTTCAGATGAATTGAACCAACAAAAACAAGCTTACATCGAACGCGTAGGTTCTGAATGTGTGGCTGAAGATATCCCATTCTTCTTGGAAATCTTGGCTTACGATGAAAAAATTGCGGATGCAGGTTCTGTAGAATACGCTAAAGTAAAACCACGTAAAGTTATTGAAGCTATGAAAGTATTCTCTGATCCACGTTTCAACATCGATGTATTGAAAGTTGAAGTTCCAGTAAATGTGAAATACGTTGAAGGATTTGGTGACGGCGAAGTTGTTTACAGCCGTGAAGAAGCAGCAGCATTCTTCAAAGCTCAAGACGAAGCAACTAACTTGCCATACATCTACTTGAGTGCTGGTGTTTCAGCTAAATTGTTCCAAGAAACATTGCAATTTGCTCATGATTCAGGTGCTCGTTTCAATGGCGTACTTTGTGGACGTGCTACTTGGGCGGGTTCAGTTGAACCTTATATCAAAGAAGGTGAAGCAGCAGCTCGTGAATGGTTGCGTACAACAGGATTTGAGAACATTGACGAACTCAACAAGGTTCTTAAAACAACAGCTACTTCATGGACTGAACGTGTGTAAACTTCCCTCTTTATGTCCTAAAACCTAGTAAAAAAAACTTTAAAACATTTTAAAAAAAAGTTGTATGTAAAGGTTTACAAAAAATCATTCTTGTGTTATACTAAAGTCACAAGTTAATACAAAGTGAGTGTTACTAAGTAATATTAGGCATGATCACAGATGATTCAGATGTATATTTTCTGAGTTCATTTGTGGTCATTTTTTATGCTCACAAAACTTAAATAATAGGGCAAGGAGGTTGCCATGTATCGGATATTAAATCCAATGAATAACAATGTTTCTCTCGTGCGTAATAGCAAGGGAGAGGAGTTGATCGTAATTGGTAAGGGTATTTCGTTCGGTAAGAAGAAGGGAGATTTGATTTCTGAGGATCAGGTTGAAAAAGTTTTCCGAATGAAAACGGAAGAGTCGCGAGAAAATTTTATGGCTCTTCTCAAGGATGTACCGCTTGATTTTATTACGGTCACTTATGAGATAATTGATAATCTTTCTAAAAAATATCAATATCCTGTCCAAGAGTATCTATACGTCACTCTGACAGACCATATCTATTGTTCTTATCAGGCTATTAGCCAAGGGCGTTATAAGGACAGCAATTTGCCTGATATTTCTGCAAAATATCCTATCGCTTTTCAAATTGCACAAGAAGCCTTTGAAATTTATCGTCAAAAACTGACAGAAAATTTTCCTGAGGACGAGATCATTCGTATCGCTTATCACTTCATCAATGCAGAAGGTGAAAATGAAGTTGAAGTTGTTGAGTCGATTGATAAGAGAAAGGAAATTTTAAAGAGAGTTGAAAGCGTTTTGAAGAGTTATAAAATCCAGCGAACACCTGAAAATAATAATTTCTACGACCGCTTTATGATTCATCTAAATTATTTTTTGGATTATTTGGATCGTAGTCGCGATGATAATCAATCCTTGCTCGATATGGAAGAACATATAAAAAATACCTATCCAGAGGCATTCGAGATTGGTAGTAAAATTTATGAGGTCATTGCTCAAGAAACTGGTCTTGACCTCTACAAGAGTGAACGAGTTTATCTTGTTCTACACATCCAACGTTTATTGTCATAACACTTTACTATAAAATATATAAGGAGAATTCTATCATGAATAGAGAAGAAGTAACATTGTTAGGTTTTGAAATCGTTGCCTATGCAGGTGATGCTCGTTCAAAATTATTGGAAGCTTTGAAGGCTGCTGAAGCTGGTGATTTTGCGAAAGCGGATAGCTTAGTTGAGGAAGCTGGTAGCTGTATCGCTGAAGCACACCACGCGCAAACATCTATGCTTGCTCAAGAAGCTGCAGGGGAAGAAATTCCATACAGCATCACAATGATGCACGGACAAGATCACCTGATGACAACAATCTTGCTAAAAGATTTGGTGCATCATTTAATTGAACTTTATAAAAGAGGAGCTAAATAATGAATAAGTTAATTGCCTATATCGAGAAAGGGAAGCCTTTCTTTGAAAAACTATCTCGAAATATCTATCTTCGTGCTATTCGAGATGGATTTATCGCTGGAATGCCTGTCATTCTCTTCTCAAGTATTTTTATCTTGATTGCTTTTGTTCCAAACTCTTGGGGCTTTAAATGGTCTGATGAAGTAGTAGCACTTTTGATGAAACCTTACAGCTACTCTATGGGGATTCTAGCAGTCTTGGTAGCTGGTACCACTGCTAAATCTTTAACAGACTCCGTCAATCGTAGTATGGAGAAAACCAACCAAATCAACTATATGTCAACGCTATTGGCGGCTATTGTTGGTTTGCTGATGTTAGCAGCTGACCCAATCGAGGGTGGCTTTGCAACTGGTTTCCTTGGAACAAAAGGGTTGCTTTCAGCCTTCCTGGCAGCTTTTGTAACTGTAGCTATCTATAAGGTTTGTGTGAAGAACAACGTTACTATTCGCATGCCTGACGAAGTTCCACCGAATATCTCACAAGTCTTTAAAGATGTTATTCCATTTACGCTCTCAGTAGTTTCGCTTTATGCTCTTGACTTGCTCGCTCGTCAGTTTGTCGGTGCAAGCGTTGCAGAATCAATCGGTAAGTTCTTTGCACCTCTTTTCTCAGCAGCAGACGGTTATCTTGGTATTACCATTATCTTTGGTGCCTTTGCCTTCTTCTGGTTTGTCGGTATTCACGGCCCATCTATCGTTGAACCTGCCATTGCAGCGATTACATATGCAAATGCCGAAGTCAACTTGAACCTTCTTCAACAAGGTATGCACGCTGATAAGATCCTTACATCTGGTACACAAATGTTTATCGTTACCATGGGTGGTACAGGAGCAACTCTTGTAGTTCCATTCATGTTTATGTGGTTGTGTAAGTCTAAGCGTAACCGTGCCATCGGACGTGCTTCAGTAGTTCCAACCTTCTTCGGTGTAAATGAACCAATCTTGTTTGGTGCACCACTTGTTTTGAACCCAATCTTCTTTATTCCATTTATCTTCGCACCTATTGCAAACGTATGGATCTTTAAGTTCTTTATCGAAACTCTTGGCATGAACTCATTCACTGCCAACCTTCCATGGACTACGCCTGGGCCTCTAGGTATTGTTCTTGGTACAAACTTCCAGTTCTTGTCATTTGCTCTTGCTGCATTGTTAATCGTAGTGGATATTGCAATCTACTATCCATTCCTTAAAGTTTATGACGAACAAATTCTTGAAGAAGAACGTTCTGGTAAAGCCAACGATGAATTAAAAGAAAAAGTAGCCGCAAACTTCAATACTGCTAAAGCAGATGCTATCCTTGAAAAAGCTGGAGTAGAATCAGCACAAAATACAATTACTGAAGAAACAAACGTACTCGTTCTCTGTGCAGGTGGAGGAACAAGTGGTCTTCTTGCCAACGCCTTGAACAAAGCTGCTGCAGAATACAATGTTCCTGTGAAGGCCGCTGCTGGTGGTTACGGTGCTCACCGTGAAATGTTACCAGAGTTTGATTTGGTTATCTTAGCACCACAAGTTGCTTCAAACTTTGAGGATATGAAAGCTGAAACAGATAAACTAGGCATCAAATTGGCTAAGACTGAAGGAGCTCAATACATCAAGTTGACTCGTGATGGTAAAGGTGCTCTTGCATTTGTTCAAGCTCAATTCGATTGATGATAGGGACTGTAAAACAGTCTCCTATCATCACGGAAATCGCTATGGCGAATTTCCTAATCGCCTTGTTAATTCGTCGGTAAAAAAATATCGTTTTTACCTCTCCTCATGTCACAATTCGACTAACCTTAGGGACTGTAAAACAGTCTCCTATCATCACGGAAATCGCTATGGCGAATTTCCTAATCGCCTTGTTAATTCGTCGGTAAAAAAATATCGTTTTTACCTCCTCATGTCACAATTCGACTAACCTTAGGGACTGTGAAACGGTTTCCTATCATTACGGAAATCGCTATGGCGAATTTCCTAATCGCCTTGTTAATTCGTCGGTAAAAAAATATCGTTTTTACCTCCTCATGTCACAATTCGGTGACTTGCTACAAGAAGTGAGATGGAGATGGATAGCTCACTAACTCCTCTCCGCTCGCTTTTCATTTTATCCAATCAAGAAATAGGTGAAAAAATGACAAAAACACTTCCTAAAGATTTTATATTTGGTGGCGCAACAGCTGCTTATCAAGCAGAAGGAGCTACTCATACAGATGGTAAAGGTCCTGTTGCCTGGGACAAATACCTAGCAGATAACTATTGGTACACAGCTGAACCAGCTAGTGATTTTTACCATAAATATCCAGTAGACTTAAAATTAGCTGAGGAATATGGTGTAAATGGTATTCGTATTTCTATTGCTTGGTCACGTATTTTCCCAACTGGTTATGGTGAAGTAAATCCGAAAGGGGTAGAATTCTATCATAACTTATTTGCAGAATGTCATAAACGTCATGTAGAACCGTTCGTTACTCTTCATCACTTTGATACACCTGAAGCTCTTCACTCAAACGGAGACTTCTTGAATCGTGAAAACATCGAACACTTTGTAGATTATGCTGCATTCTGTTTTGAAGAATTCCCAGAAGTAAACTACTGGACAACCTTTAATGAAATTGGACCAATCGGTGATGGTCAATACTTGGTCGGTAAATTCCCACCAGGTATTCAATATGACCTTTCGAAAGTCTTCCAATCCCACCACAATATGATGGTTTCTCATGCTCGTGCTGTGAAATTGTACAAAGACAAAGGCTATAAAGGTGAAATCGGGGTTGTTCACGCCCTTCCAACTAAGTACCCATTGGATCCTAAAAATCCTGCAGACGTTCGTGCTGCTGAGTTGGAAGATATCATCCACAACAAATTTATCTTGGATGCTACATACCTTGGACACTATTCAGATGCAACAATGGAAGGTGTAAACCACATCTTATCAGTAAATGGTGGTAGTTTGGATCTTCGTGACGAAGACTTTGCAGCACTTGAAGCAGCTAAAGATTTGAACGACTTCCTTGGAATTAACTACTACATGAGTGACTGGATGGAAGCCTTTGATGGTGAAACTGAGATCATCCACAATGGTAAAGGAGAAAAAGGAAGCTCTAAATACCAAATCAAAGGTGTTGGACGTCGTGTAGCTCCTGACTATGTACCTCGTACTGACTGGGACTGGATTATCTACCCTCAAGGTTTGTATGATCAAATCATGCGTGTTAAGAAAGATTATCCAAACTACAAGAAGATCTACATCACTGAAAACGGACTTGGATACAAAGATGAATTTGTGGACAACACTGTTTACGATGATGGCCGTATTGATTATGTGAAACAACACTTGGAAGTATTGTCTGATGCGATTGCAGATGGTGCAAACGTCAAAGGATACTTCATCTGGTCATTGATGGACGTCTTCTCATGGTCTAATGGTTATGAAAAACGTTACGGACTTTTCTATGTTGATTTCGATACACAAGAACGTTATCCTAAGAAATCTGCACATTGGTACAAAAAACTAGCTGAGACCCAAGTGATTGAATAGTACAACTAGTTATTAGGTATAGAATTTAAGCGAGGAAAGTTTATGCTCAAAGATTTTATCAAATCAATCTATGAAAAAGTTTATATTATTAACTTTGAACATTGCTCTCATGTACCATCCTTAACCAAGGAAGAACTTACAAGTCTTGGGAAATGGTATGTCTCGACGGGTAAGGAGTGGATTTGTCATTCAGACTATGAATTCGAAGAATTTCAAAAGCTATTTTTAAATTTTGTCAACGCAGAAGATAAGGATAACATTTCCTTTGTTTCGGATTTTATGCCATTTCAACACTAAAATATTATAAAGAGGAATCTATCTCATACTAGGGGATATTCCTCTTTTTTATCTAGATTTTACCTGAAAGTCAAAAAAATTCTTGACAGATTTATGTGATAGGGGTAAAATCTTAACTAGTTAAATAACCGGTTAAGTATATAGAGAATTAACTCAATTACTCAAATCTTGTTTGATAAATAGAAAATAGAAGGAGGAGTTTTAAAAGTGAGTAATTTTTCTAAATAGATATTTAACCGGTTAAGGAAGTTCTTTAGGAAAAAGTGTAGTACTTCTTTAACGAATAAATGAAATAGAAAGTGTATTATGATGAAAATCAATAAAAATTATGTTCTTGGTTCAGTAGCTCTTTTGACTTTAAGCCTTTCAAGTTATGAATTGGGGCGTTACCAAGCGGTACAGACTAGCAAAGAGTCTAATCGTGTGTCTTATATAGAAGGAAATCAGGCTAGTGCTAAGACTGAAAATCTGACACCAGATGAGATTAGTCAGCGAGAGGGGATTAATGCTGAGCAGATTGTCGTTAAGATTACCGATCAAGGCTACGTAACTTCACATGGAGACCATTATCATTACTTTAATGGCAAGGTTCCTTATGATGCTATTATTAGTGAAGAACTCCTGATGAAGGATCCGAATTATCAACTTCGAAATGAGGATATTGTCAGCGAAGTTAAGGGTGGTTATGTCATTAAGGTTGATGGTCGCTATTATGTATACCTCAAGGATGCTTCCCATACAGAAAATATTCGTAGTAAGGAAGAAATCAATCGTCAGAAGCAAGAACATGGGCATGGTAGTGGAACAAAAGTTAGCAATGAAGTCACCCTAGCAAGGGCTCAGGGACGTTATACAACGGATGACGGCTATGTTTTTAATGCAAGTGATATTATCGAGGATACGGGTGATGCATACATCGTTCCCCATGGCAATCATTTCCACTATATTCCAAAGAGTGACTTGTCTGCCAGTGAATTAGCTGCTGCCCAAGCCTTCTTATCTGGTAAAGGTAGTCAATTAAGTACCGTTGAATATCGTTCAAGCAGAGGAGAAATAAGATCTAGTGTGAGAACGAGTCAATCTGAGACACCTCAAAATCCTGCAACAGATTCTGAAAGTCAAAGTGAGGATTTAGCTAGTCTCCTTCAAGAATTGTACGCTTTGCCACTTAGCCAACGTCATGTAGAATCAGATGGTTTGATCTTCGACCCTGCCCAAATTACGAAAAGAACAGCAAATGGGGTAGCAGTACCTCATGGGGATCATTTCCATTTCATTCCGTATTCGCAAATGTCTGCTTTGGAAGAAAAATTGGCTCGAAATCTGCCAATTGGAGGTCAGCCAATTCAAAGTCATGCTGATAATCCGAAACCAAGCAGTTCTGAGAAACCAAGTTCAACCATTAAACCAAACTTTAATCTCAATATGCCGACACCGAATCGAGGAACTGGAGGAGCCTATACAACGGATGATGGGTATGTTTTTAGTCCGACAGATGTGATTGAAGATACAGGAGACGCTTTTGTTGTACCGCACGGCAATCATTTCCACTATATCCCTAAGAGTGATTTGTCAGCAGGAGAATTGGCTGCTGCCCAAGCTTATTGGAATGGTAAACAAGGCGCACATTCCTCTACAAGTTCAAATAAACCAAGTAGTGATAATTCTAAGCCAGCTCAACCAAGTTTGACAGAGACTCCAAATCTGACTGTCACACCAACTTATCATCAAAATCAAGGGGAAGACATTTCAACACTTTTAAGTGAATTGTATGCAAAACCTTTATCAGAACGCCATGTGGAATCGGATGGTCTAGTCTTTGATCCGGCACAAATTATCAAACGTACAGCTAACGGTGTAGCAGTGCCCCATGGAGACCATTATCACTTTATCCCTTATTCACAAATGTCTGATTTAGAGCAGAAGATTGCAAGAATGATTCCGTTAAAAGGGCAAAATGGATTAAACGAAATTGTTACAGATATTAAACCTCTAGCATCAAAAGAAGTAGTTCATAAGTTCTTAGGACAACCAATCAAAGCTTATGGAAAAGGTTTAGATGGTAAACCTTATGATACGAGCGATGGATATATATTTACCAAAGATTCCATCGATTCTGTTGATAAATCAGGTGTTATTGCCAAACACGGAGATCATTTCCATTATATGGGATATGGTGAATTAGAACAATTCGAATTGGATGAAGTTGCCAAATGGATTCAAGAAACTGGTAAAAATCCAGATTCCATCGTTTCTTCAGTACACTCAGATGAAGAGGAAAGACCAAAGTTTGATTATAAAAAAGTAACTGATAAAATTTCTAGAAATAGTAAAGTTGGTTATATAATTAATGAAGGTGGTAAAGATTATTTTTATTCACGTGAAGAACTCGATCTTACTCAAATAGCTTTTTCTGAGCAGGAACTAATGCTTAAGGATCGAGATCATTATCGTTATGATATTGTAGAAACAGAAATTAAACCAAGATTAGCTGTTGATGTATCTAGCTTGCCTATGCATGCAGCCAATACTACCTATGATACTGGAACTTCCTTCATTATTCCGCATATCGACCACATTCACGTCGTGCCTTATTCTTGGTTAAATAGTGAGCAAATAGCAACTATAAAATATGTCATGCAACACCCTGAAGTTCGTCCTGAAGTTTGGTCAAAACCAGGTCATGATGATGCTGGATCTGTTATTGCTAATGTGACTCCTCTTGAAAAACGCGCTGGAATGCAGAATTGGCAAATTATCCATTCTGCTGAAGAAGTTCAGAAAGCTCTTGCAGAAGGTCGATTTGCAACTCCAGATGGTTATATTTTTGATCCGAAAGATGTATTGGCAAAAGAAACTTTTGTATGGGAAGACAAATCATTTAGTATTCCAAGAGCGGGAGGTGGTTCATTGAGAAGTATCACTAAATCCGACTTGTCAGAAGTAGAATGGAAAGAAGCACAAGACTTAATAGCAAAAAGAATAAAAGAAAAAGAATCCAAAACTGAAACGTCTACACATCCTAATAAAGAATTAAAACCTGATTCAAACAATACTGAAAATAGTGACAAGAATAATACTGCTGTAGATAAAAATGAGGAGCAACCGAAGAAAAATACAGGGGAGAATGAGACTGGTACAACCAACGAAATTCCTTCAGAAAATAAAGAGAATGCCAAAGAAGAAAATGACGATGATTTACCAGACTATGGGTTAGATAAAGTAACTTTAAATGAACATATAGAAAAGTTAGCGAAAATTGCCCAAATTGATCCTAAGTTTCTAATCTTTCAACCAGAGGGGGTTCAGTTTTACAATAAAAATGGTGAATTAGTGATGTATGACATTAAGACACTAAAACAAGTAAAGCCTTAAAACATTTTTGTTAATTATAATCTATTCGAAAGGATATTATTCGATTTTTGATTGAATAATGTCCTTTTCTTTGTTAAACACTGAAATTTGCTGTCTTAAAAAATGAATCAAGGAGTTCTAAAACAATTAAAAGTCAAATGATAAAATGACTAGTGAGAACAAAGAATGAAATCTAGTTCTCACTTTTTTCATGAAAATGCATAAAAAATATTGACATTTTAAATTTTTAGGAGTAAAATGTTTACTAGTTAATTAAATGGTTAAATACTAGTTAAGGAGTTGTTATGAAAAAAAGAACTATCCTATGGCTCATGATTGCCTTCTTTGCTCTCGTTTTAGGAGCTTGTGGACAAAAGACCAGTCAAGACAAGAGTGATGAAACTAAGGGGATGAAGATTGTGACCAGTTTTTATCCTGTCTATGCTATGGTCAAAGAGGTTTCAGGTGATCTAAATGATGTTCGGATGATTCAGTCTAGTTCTGGTATCCATTCCTTTGAACCTTCTGCAAATGATATTGCAGCCATCTATGATGCTGATGTTTTTGTTTATCATTCTCATACATTAGAGTCATGGGCGGGAAGTTTGGATCCGAGCCTACAAAAGTCCAAGGTAAAGGTGTTGGAAGCATCAGAAGGTATGACCTTGGAGCGCGTGCCTGGGTTAGAAGATATGCAGGCAGGAGATGGGATTGATGAGAAGACCTTGTATGATCCACACACTTGGTTAGATCCTGAAAAGGTTGCAGAAGAAGCACAGATAATTGCTGATAAGTTATCCGAACTGGACAGTGCCAACAAGGATACCTATCAGAAAAATGCAGAGAACTTTAGTGCCAAGGCTCATGACTTAACTAAGAAATACCAACCCATCTTTGAAAAAGCAAATCAAAAGACATTTGTGACCCAACACACAGCCTTTTCATATTTGGCAAAACGATTTGGACTCAATCAGCTTGGGATTGCAGGAATATCTCCTGATCAAGAACCAAGTCCAAGACAATTGACTGAAATCCAGGAATTTGTAAAGACTTATAAGGTAAAGACCATCTTTACAGAGAGTAACGCTTCATCAAAGGTAGCTGATACACTTGTCAAATCAACAGGTGTGAGTCTGAAAACTCTCAATCCTTTAGAGGCCGACCCACAAAATGACAAGTCCTACATAGAAAACCTAGAAGAAAATATGGCTATCTTAGCTGAAGAATTGAAATGAGGAGATTATGAAGATTAATAAAAAATATCTAGCAGGATCTGCAGTGGTCCTTGCTTTAAGTGTCTGCGTTTATGCTTTGAATCAACATCAAGCACCTGAGAAAAAAGATGATAATCGTGTATCCTATGTTGACGGTAAAGGATCTGAAGCTAAGAAGAATGAATCTCTGACACCAGATCAAGTTAGCAAGAAGGAAGGAATAGAAGCTGAACAGATTGTTACCAAGATCACTGATCAAGGTTATGTGACGTCCCACGGCGACCATTTCCATTACTATAATGGTAAGGTGCCTTATGATGCCATCTTTAGTGAAGAACTGGTCATGAAAGATCCGAACTATCAGTTGCGTGATCAAGATATTGTCAATGAGATTAAAGGTGGCTATATTATCAAAGTGGACGGCAAATACTATGTCTATCTAAAAGATGCAAGCCATGCTGATAATGTCCGTACCAAAGAACAAATCGAGCAGCAAAAACAAGAACACACATCAGATAGTGGTAATGCAAGTGAGGAAGTTCTTGCTGCCAGAGCACAAGGCCGATATACAACGGATGATGGTTATGTCTTTAATGCTGCAGATATTATTGAAGATACAGGGGATGCTTATATCGTTCCTCACGGTGGGCATTATCACTACGTTCCAAAGAGTGCCCTATCTTCAAGTGAATTAGCAGCAGCTCAAGCCTATCTAGCTGGAAGAGGAAGTCAACCAAGCCTGACGGATTATAAACCAAATCCAAGTGTTACACCAAGTTCTCAAGCCGATAGCCCAGCAACAAGCATCCCAGTAGATCAAGAGGATAGCCTCCAAAGTCTTCTTGCTCAGTTATATGCTTTACCAGTTAGTCAACGCTATCAAGAATCTGATGGTTTGGTATTTGACCCAGCTAAAATTACCAGTCGAACACCATCAGGAGTTGCGATTCCACACGGCAATCACTACCATTTCATTCCTTATAGTAGTATGTCTGCTTTGGAGCAAAAAATTGCTCGTTTGATACCACTTGGCGGTGCCCTAACACTAACAAAGCCGTTAGAAAATCAAAATAAACCAACAGTTCAGCGTGATCATAAAAATGTAAGTCATAAGAACCATCATGAGGATGAACATGATCATGGCTTTGCCGCTGAGCGTGTGATTAGAGAAGATGAGCAAGGTTTTGTAGTTTCACATGGGGACCATGCCCACTATTTCTTCAAAAAAGATTTGTCAGCAGAGCAGATAAAGGCAGCGCAGGAACATTTGCATGGTCATGGCCGAACAGAAGTTCCAAAAGATAATCCAAACACTCATAAAGAGAATGAAGTGAAACATGAGCATCATGAAGATGAACATGATCATGGCTTTGCCGCTGAGCGTGTGATTAGAGAAGATGAGCAAGGTTTTGTAGTTTCACATGGGGACCATGCACATTATTTCTTTAAAAAAGATTTGTCAGCAGAGCAGATTAAGGCAGCGAAAGAACATTTACATGGGCATAGCCAAACAGAAGTTCCAAAAGATAATCCAAACACTCATAAAGAGAATGAAGTGAAACACGAGCATCATGAAGATGAACATGATCATGGCTTTGCCGCTGAGCGAGTGATTAGTGAGGATGAGCAAGGTTTTGTGGTTTCACATGGAGACCATGCCCATTATTTCTTTAAGAAAGATTTGTCAGCAGAGCAGATAAAGGCAGCTCAAGAGCATCTGCATGGTCAACATCAGGCGGAACCTGTAAAACCTCTTGCCAAGACTGTAGAAAGTTTCTCTCGAGATGCCAGCGATGAAGAAAAGATAGCTTATATCTCTAAAACCTATGGTGTTCCGCTTGAAGCGATTCGAATTTCAAATGGATTCTTTGTATTTGGAAATCCAGACCAGGCTTACGACCCAACTCACATTCACCCTTACGCTGTTCGTAAGGAACACGTTCGTATTCCGCTTCAAACAGGAGATGCAGAGCTTGATTTCCTAAACGAACTCTATACAACTGCACTTCGTGATGGTGTCTCTCCATATAGTTTGCAGGTGGAAAATGGCAGCTTCGTCATTCCTCACGGTGACCATAATCACTACATCAAAGTACAAACTAAAGGCTATGAAGTGGCTTTGAAACATAAGATTCCTGCCTTGCAATCTAACTACCAACCAGGAGCCTTTGATGAAGCGACTGTTCAAAATAAGGTTGATCAACTTTTAGCAGAAAGTCGCGAAGTTTACAAGGATAAACCAATTCAACAAAGACAAATTGAGCTTGCCTTGGGACAATTCTCTGAAAATATGAAGAAGCTCTCAACCAACTCAACAGCTGGTTATCTGGCTGCTTTAGATCTCTTTGACAAGCAGTATATTCACGTTGATTCTAGTGTAAAACCAACAGAAATCAGTCCATTAGACAAGAAATATCAAGCTTTAGTAGATAAGATTAATACCTTGGATACGGATGCTTATGGACTTCCGAAGAAGGATCTCTTGGCTCAACTCCAAGAAAATAAATTAGCCCAAGATGAAGCTGGTTTAGATGCTGTTGAAGCTAAACTAGAAGCCCTTCAGGACTTTAATGATCGAACTGGAGTTACAACAGTCGAATACATCAAGTATTTCTACCAACATCTTTCAGATGGTCGTTTAAATGATACTCTTAGAAATAAAGTTGCTAACTTAACTTGGACCCTTTATCAGTCACAATCCTTCCTTAAGGCGACTGACTTAAACAAACTCTTCCCAGAAATCTATCAAACAAAATTAGAGGTAGAAGAAGCAGTGAAGAATGAATCTGTTGCTCATAAACCTTCTGAAACCATCTTAGATAGAGAAAAAGTGGATGGTCACAGTGCTAAAACGGCAGTCTATGAATTTTTGAAAGGTTTGTATGATGATATCAAACCTGAGGAACAAAGCAATTATGTTCGAAAAGCTCAAGTAGAAGGACTCTTAACGAAAGCTGAAGAGTTAGTGGTTCAGGTCAAAGAAGAGGGAGTTAAAGCTTCACTCGCAGACGAGGTGAAAAATCTGAAAGCTGCTCTAGATAAAGATGACGCAGACCTTGATGAATTAAACACGCAAGTCCAAGATCTTCTGAAGCGTATTTCACAAACCATTCAGACTGAACGTGAGAATGCCAACCAAGACCCAGAGATTTTAGTTCTTTATCAAAAACTATACAACGGAGTTATTGCCCTTCATACTTATTTGGAAGTGCATAATGGTTCTGATGCTGACTTTGAAAAGGTTGATGCCTTGTTTGATAAGCTAAGTGCAGCAAGCAAAGACAAGCAAGCTCTTCTAGCTCTTGCTCAAGAAATTGTCTCCTTAAACCAGGAATTTCAATCCAAAGTCAAGCCAGCTGAAGCTAGCACTGAAACAGCCAATAAAGAAACAAATGATAAACAAGCTGAGTCAACCTTAACTCCTGCAACTACATCTCCAGAAACAAGAGAAAAAGTAGCAGAATAATAAAAAAATCAGACAACTACCGTGTCAAAAGTAGGATGCTGATAAAAAAAAGAGGTCGGGAATTTTTTCCCGATCTCTTTAGTCTTTATAAGCTACAATTCCGATGATTGTATCAACAGCACGTTCCATTGTTTGTAGACTAACGTATTCAAAACGTCCGTGCATATTTTCACCACCAGCAAAGATATTTGGCGTAGGAATTCCCATAAAGGAAATTTTAGAACCGTCTGTTCCTCCACGGATAGGCTCGATAATTGGTGTAATATCAAGACTTTCCATGACTGCTTTAGCGATGGTGATTGGAGTCATATCCTTTTCAATGACTTCCTTCATGTTGTAGTACTGGTCTGTCAAAGTCAAGGTTACACGATCACTACCAAGTTCTTGGTTCATCTTATCAGCAATAGCTTGCATGGCATCTTTACGCGCTTCGAAGCTTTCTTTTTCGAAGTCACGAATGATGTAGCTGGCACGCGCTTCCTCAACAGTTCCTGTTACATCCATGAGATGGTAGAAACCTTGGTACCCCTCAGTCAATTCTGGTCGGTCACCAGCTGGGAGTTGATTGTGGAAGTCAATGGCTAATTGAAGGGCGTTAACCATTTGCCCTTTTGCTGTTCCTGGGTGAACATTACGACCTTGGAAGTGCAGTTCTGCACCTGCAGCAGAGAAGGTTTCGTATTGAAGTTCACCAAGAGGTCCACCGTCAACTGTATAAGCAAAGTCGACATCGAAATCTTCTGCATCAAATTTATTGGCACCGACACCGATTTCTTCATCAGGTCCGAAGCCGACACGGATTTCACAGTGTTTAATCTCAGGATGAGCAGTCAAGTATTCGATAGCTGTCATGATTTCAGCGATACCAGATTTATCATCAGCCCCGAGAAGGGTAGTTCCATCTGTAGTAATTAAGGTTTGGCCAGGATATTTCTCTAAGCTTTTGAAATCCGCTGGATCTAGTTTGAAACCAGAGTTCCCAAGCTCGATAACTCCCCCATCGTAGTTTTCAATAACTTGCGGGTTAACACCTTCAGCATTAAAATCAGCTGTATCCATGTGTGAGATAAAACCAATCTTACGAGTCAAACTTGGGTCGTTGGCTGGAAGAGTACCGATAGCAAAACCGTTTGGTAGATAGTAGACATTTTGCAAACCAACACGTTTCATCTCAGGGATGAGGACATTGGTTGCGAAGTCTACTTGACTTTGGGTACTTGGTGTAGTGGTTGAATGTTCGTCAGAACGTGTATTGACTTTGACATAAGTCAAAAAACGCTCCAACAATGTTGGATATTTCATCGTAACTCCTTTTTTTCTTCTTTTAAAACCATTGTATCATAGAAAGAAGAGAAAAACAAAAGTCAGAAGGGAGATAAAATCCATATGTTAGCGTTTACTTATGGCTTCTTTAGTGATACAATAAAAAAGATAAAAATATCACAAGGATGCAGAGATGAAAAAAGCAATTTTAATGATGACATTTGGTTCACCAGAAGAGATTACCTTTGAAGGAGTAGCCGACTTTTTTACCAACATTCGTCGAGGAGTTCGACCTCAAGACCACGAGATTCAAACCCTTTATGATAATTATGTTCGAATTGGAGGAACTCCACTTCAAAAAATTACCCGTGAAGAAGTTGCCTTGGTAGAAGCTAGGTTAGGAAATGAATATAGTGTCTATTTTGCCAATAAATTTTCAACCCCTTTTATTCCAGATGTAATTCGGCAAATGGAAGCAGATGGAATTGAAAAGTGTATTTGCTTGATTTTGGAGCCACACTATTCCTTTTACTCTGTCATGGGGTACGAAAAGTTTCTGGAAAGCAAACAAATTCAGTTTTTAGTTATTAAGGACTGGTATCAAGAAGAAGCACTATTAAATTATTGGACAGCTGAAATTGCTAAGATTTTAAAAGAAAAGGTGAAACAGGATAGCTTTAAAGTCATCTTTTCTGCCCACAGTGTGCCCATTTTTGCCTTGGATTTTGGTGATCCCTATATCGACCAGATTTTCGAAAATAGCAAGTTAATTGCTGAGAAATTAGGCTTGAAACCAGAGCAATATACCAACACTTGGCAGAGCGAAAGTGATATCGGTATTCCATGGATTAAGCCAGATGTATTGGAGTATCTTAGAGAACAGGAAGAACATCCAGAGCATTATATTTTTGTGCCTATTAGTTTTATCAGTGAGCATATTGAAGTCTTGTTTGACAACGATGTGGAATGTCATGACTTGTGCCAGGAATTGGAGGTGAACTACCATCGTCCACCAATGCCAAATACAGATTCTCGTTTGATTGATGCCTTGGTCAATATTGTCCGAGCTAACGAACATAAAGACTTTAGAGAATTCCTCCCAGAAGAAGAAACCTTTGATGAATTAGTCCCTTCGGATGAAACTAAGAATATTTTAGATGAATCACAAGACTTACAAATGCCAGAATTTGTTAAAAAGTTAATTGAGAAAAAAGGTCGTGAAAATGTCAAGATGCCTTATTTAATCAAAAAAATGCTTGAAAAAGCTGGCAAATTACCTAAAGACTAAGTGAAAATAGAAAAGAACTGGTAATACTCTTCGAAAATCAAATTCAAACTGCGTCAACGTCGCCTTGCCGTACTCAAGTACAGCCTGCGGCTAGTTTCCTAGTTTGCTCTTTGATTTTCATTGAGTATAAGGTTTGTTTCAGATTTCTGCTAAGGCAGGATATAACTTAGAAGGTGAAAGAAAAGGCGGTGGGACAGACAGCCATGACGACATAGCCGTCACCCACAGAAACACGAAAATAAAGACAAGAGCCCTCATTTAGAAGTATAATCTAAGTGAGGGCTTTGTGGTTGATAATTTCTTGAATATCACTTT
>NZ_JAQFJI010000017.1:0-32375 GCF_030440055.1 Streptococcus sp. SO4 | reverse complement strand
CCATATGATTCTTTCTAATGATGGTTTGGTCGCTTTTCATTATAGATCTTATGGGACTTTTTTTCTACACAAAAATAGGCTCCATAAGATCCATAGGGGATTTACCCACTACAAATATTATAGAGCCTTTTTTGTAATAAAATTTTGACACGACAACTAATTGGACTTGGGGCATTTTTTAGACGCCCAAGAGCACTACTGACGTAAACTTCCTAGTCCCTCTGCTTTTTTATATTAAATTTTTTTACCATTTTATAGACGATTTTATAAAAAGTTGATATATCAATATTTGCAAAGATGAAACTTTGAGATTTTTTTCACTCTTTATTATAATTAGTTGCTTTTTTTCTGAAAACGATTTATACTTAAGGAGTCTTAAAGTTTTCTTAAACTACAAGTCAAACATTTTATAAGGAGGAATGACAATAATGAGTATCGGAATCATTATTGCGAGCCACGGTGAATTTGCCGCGGGTATTCATCAGTCAGGATCTATGATCTTTGGTGAACAAGAAAAGGTTCAAGTTGTAACCTTTATGCCAAACGAAGGTCCAGATGATTTATACGCCAAGTTCAACAATGCTGTGGCTGCATTTGACGCAGAAGATGAGGTTCTAGTCTTGGCTGACCTTTGGAGTGGTTCTCCATTTAACCAAGCTAGCCGCGTAATGGGAGAAAACCCTGAGCGTAAATTTGCCATCATCACAGGACTTAATTTACCGATGTTGATCCAAGCTTACACAGAGCGCCTTATGGACGCTGCTGCTGGAGTGGATAAAGTCGCTGCAAACATCATTAAAGAGGCCAAAGATGGCATCAAGGCTCTTCCAGAAGAGCTAAATCCAGCTGAGGAAGTTGCAACTGCTGCAGCTGCTCCTGTAGCCCAAGCTGCTATTCCAGAAGGAACAGTTATCGGAGACGGTAAATTGAAAATCAACCTTGCACGTCTTGACACACGTCTCCTTCACGGGCAAGTCGCAACTGCTTGGACACCAGATTCAAAAGCTAACCGTATCATCGTTGCTTCAGATAACGTAGCTAACGACGACCTTCGTAAAGAATTGATCAAACAAGCGGCTCCTAACGGAGTGAAGGCTAACGTTGTTCCAATCAAAAAATTGATTGAGGTTGCTAAAGATCCTCGCTTTGGTGAAACACATGCCCTTATCTTGTTTGAAACACCACAAGATGCCCTTCGTGCTATCGAAGGTGGTGTGCCAATCAAAACTCTTAACGTTGGATCAATGGCTCACTCAACTGGTAAAACAATGGTCAACAACGTATTGTCAATGGACAAAGATGACGTTGCTACATTTGAAAAAATGCGTGATCTTGGTGTTGAATTTGACGTACGTAAAGTACCAAACGACACTAAAAAAGATTTGTTTGACTTGATTAGCAAAGCTAACGTTCAATAATTAACATTAAATAGAAAAGGAATAAAACCATGTCAGATATTTCATTCATTTCTGCTATCTTGGTTGTAGTTGTTGCCTTCTTCGCAGGTCTTGAAGGTATCCTCGACCAATTCCAATTCCATCAACCAATCGTCGCATGTACCCTTATCGGTCTTGTCACAGGTAACCTTGAAGCAGGGGTTATGCTTGGTGGATCACTTCAAATGATCGCCCTTGGTTGGGCAAACATCGGTGCTGCCGTTGCTCCTGACGCTGCCCTTGCCTCTGTTGCCGCTGCAATCATCATGATTAAAGGTGGTAACTTTACTACTGAAGGTATCGCAGTCGCAACTGCTACTGCAATACCTCTTGCCGTAGCTGGACTTTTCTTGACTATGATTGTTCGTACAATCTCAGTTGGTTTGGTTCACACTGCTGACGCTGCTGCTAAAGAAGGAAACATTACAGCTGTTGAACGCGCTCACTACTTTGCCCTCGCTCTTCAAGGTCTACGTATTGCTATCCCAGCTGCACTCTTGCTTGCAATGCCAACTGAAGCCGTTCAAAGCGTATTGAACCTTATGCCAGAATGGCTTAAAGGTGGTATGGCTGTCGGTGGTGCTATGGTCGTTGCCGTTGGTTACGCATTGGTTATCAACATGATGGCTACTCGTGAAGTATGGCCATTCTTCGCTATCGGTTTTGCTCTTGCAGCAATCTCTCAATTGACTTTGATTGCCCTTGGTGTCATCGGTGTTGCCCTTGCCTTCATCTACCTCAACCTTTCTAAACAAGGTGGAAACGGCGGAGGAGGAGCTGCAACTTCTAACGATCCAATCGGTGATATCCTAGAAGACTACTAGAAAGGGGAACAATCATGGCTGAAAAAATTCAATTATCAAAATCAGATCGCCAAAAAGTTTGGTGGCGTTCACAATTCCTTCAAGGTTCTTGGAACTACGAACGTATGCAAAACTTGGGTTGGGCTTACTCTTTGATCCCAGCTATCAAGAAACTTTACACTAAAAAAGAAGACCAAGCTGCTGCTCTTGAGCGTCACCTCGAGTTCTTCAACACTCACCCATACGTAGCTGCCCCAATCATGGGGGTTACTCTTGCACTTGAAGAAGAACGCGCAAACGGTACTGAAATCGATGACGCTGCTATCCAAGGTGTTAAGATCGGTATGATGGGACCTCTTGCTGGTATCGGTGACCCAGTCTTCTGGTTTACAGTTCGTCCTATCCTTGGTGCCCTTGGTGCATCACTTGCTGCAACTGGTAACATCGTTGGTCCACTTCTCTTCTTCTTTGGATGGAATGCAATCCGTATGTCTTTCCTATGGTATACACAAGAGTTTGGTTACAAGGCTGGATCTGAAATCACTAAAGATATGTCAGGTGGTATCTTGAAAGACATCACTAAAGGAGCTTCTATCCTTGGTATGTTCATCCTTGCCGTTCTTGTACAACGTTGGGTATCAATCAACTTCACTATCAACCTTCCAGGTAAACAATTGTCAGAAGGTGCCTACATCGTCTTCCCAGAAGGTCCTGTTACAGGTGGAGAATTGAAGGGAATCCTCGGCCAAGCACTTAGCGGATTGAGCTTGGATAGCGTTCAACCACAAACCCTTCAAGGACAGTTGAACTCATTGATCCCAGGATTGATGGGACTTCTCCTTACTTTCCTTTGCATGTGGTTGCTTAAGAAAAAAGTATCTCCAATCACAATCATTCTTGCCCTCTTTGTAGTTGGTATCGCAGCTCGTTTCTTCGGTATCATGTAATCTCGGTGAGAATTTACAAACAAAAAAAGAATCAGGTTTATCACCTGATTCTTTTGGCTCTTTGTCAAATAGTGTTGATGAAGAACCTAATGAAAAAAGAATCCAACAAAAATTGGACTACCTGTCTCCGGTTGGATACCGAAGACGGTAGCCCTAGGGTGTTTTTATTAAATTCTCACTTTTTGGGGTCAGTCCCTAAGCCTGATAGTAATTTTTTGTTCATACTATTCCCCTTTAGTCATTTACTACTTTAAGTTGCATTGCTTTAGCTACTTCTTCTGCCTTTGATCCCTTAGGTGTATGGATTTCTACATCTGGGTTACAGTTATCCACAAAATAGAAGTATTCTGTAATTTCTGTTACACTTGCTGGAATTGTAATAGATTTAATTGATGATGTCCCCCAGAATACTAATGTTCCAATACTCTTTGTTCCTTCTGGGAATACAACTGATTCTAATGAACTGTCAGAGTTGAAAACATCATCTTCTACTGTTTCTATTGACTTACCAAAGTGGACATACTTTAACTTATTGTCAATCGTAAACGCACCTTTTCCAATATATCGTACTGTATCTGGTAAAACGATTGCCTCACAATGTTTCAAGTTCGCAAGACCACGTTCTCCAATTGCGATAACAGGTTTACCTTTAATTTCCTTTGGTACACGAACAACCTTATCGTCAGAAGTACAACTATAGATGACATAACCTTCTTCCTATAAATATACGCATGTTAATATATTAATATCTTTAAGGATTTATAACTATAGTTCCTTAATTTTCCCAGTAAAAAAACGAAAGGCACCACAAGTTATTTATGTGTTTTCTTTAAACGATTCATGTACTTCTGTCGCAACTTCTCACCCGCCTTTAATTGCGGTTGCGATAGATTGAGGACCTAAATATGCATCCCCTGTTATTAGTTCATTTCTATTGTATTCTGATGTTGACCGAAAGTCAAATTTTTACCTTTCATCTAGAACACTAAAGTCTACTTTTGTTCAATTGCTGCAACGACAAGGTCACATGGAATAATATGTTCACTACCTGCCACTTCATGCGTTGATCTTCTTCCACTTTCATCTGATTCACCAAGTTCCATTGTAATAACCTTTACACCAGTTACTTTCCCACTCTCATCACGCAATACTTCTTTAATATTCTCTAAGAAATGGAATGTAACACCTTCATTGTGTGCATCTTTGATTTGTAGTGTAGCTTCTAGTATATTGTTCATATGGTCATCATTCTTTTGTTTTAGGTTTCAGCGCTTTTAATATAATGGATGTTGGCCTTTTTGTATACACTAAAATAGGGTTGGTGGAAAATTTCCATCAACCCTAAAAATTATAGAACCACACAAAACCCTGACCAGAGATGGCCAGGGTTTTGTATTTCAAAAATTATTCTGTAAATTCTATAGTTACTTTTACTTCAGAATCCATTGAAGAAAATATTGTTTTATAATAATTGATTGCAGATTCTTTAATTTCACTCTTAAATTTATCTAAATACTCTGCTTGTTTATCACTAGAAAGTTGGTTAGCGACCAATTTCCCAGTATCAATATCTTCTGTAGTTCCACTTAATAACTCTCCATGACTATCATATAAATCATAAGGATTATCTTTTGAAAGTTCAACACCAATTACTTCCAATTTTGGAACAATAACCTTATATTCTTTTTCGCTTATTTGTTCAACCTTTACACTACTTTTAATTCCAAATTTAGCTTTATAATTTAAAATTACTAATGCTGCTTTTTTAGAGAACGGCACATCAAACCCAAAAACTTGAGTTGTTTTTGTTTCAGAAATAATTTCATTAATTCCCGCATTCAAAAATACAACTTCATTCACTTTTTCAATACTTTCGATATTAATTGACGATTTGACTTCTGATTTATGTTCCTTAGGTAAGAAAAATAGCACTCCAATAGCTATAATAGCTATTAATACCACATTCAATAGTACACTAAACATATTAACTTTCTTCTTTAATATAGACAAGATAAAAAAACCTCACTTTAAATAATCTATCTAAATTTTACACATTCTAAAGAAAATAGTCAATATTTTTTCGTACTATCTTCTAAAATTAATTGTGCCTATTAAAAATGAAATTAGTTTGTTGCATTTGATTATATTTTTTGAACACCAAATCCATTTAAAATTGAGTGCTATTTTGAGCACTAAAAAAGGGCTCTTTGTCAAATAGTGTTGATGAAGAAATTTAGGAAGGGATTAAGCAACTAATTGTTGCTTAATTCCTTTTTGTTTTGGGCCAAACATTTTTGTTATTAAAATAATCCTATTTCTAAAATGGTAATAGTTTCTAAAGCCGTAGGCATTTCTTTTAAGCACTTTTATTTTATTGTTTATTCCTTCAATAGGGCCATTTGTTCTAGTTGGATACTCACAAGTATTTTGAATATATGGCAAGTAAGTCATAAGAGTCTTTAATACTCTTTTTAAACCAGGAGATAGGTCTAATTGCGTAGCTGCTTCAATCGTTTCCTTGAATTCTATATAATCTCTATCCTGTATACATTCACGAAGTGAATGTACAACCTCATAATCATTTTTAAGAGATGGATTTTTTTCTAAGATATAATCTACGATTCCTTTACTTGTTATGAAGCTTTCAAAAAGCTTATAACGATTATATTTATAGTTCTGAAGTTCATTAGAGTTCTTTAAAATTAACTTCCAATAATGTTTTAACTTTCGATATAATTTAGAGTCTTTATAGCGATGCTTATTCATGACACGTACCCGAGTTCGATTTAATTCTCTATTTAAAGCTTGTACGATATGAAAAGGATCAATGATAATTTTAGCGTTAGGAAACATTTCTTTTATTAATTGAATGTACGGTAAGTACATGTCGATGGAGATAGTTTTTACCTTTAATCTAGTCTTAGGCTCAAAACGATGAAAATACTTTTTCAAGCTGTAAGATTTTCTATCTCGTACAACATCGACCAGCTTGTGTGTAGTGCTATCACAAATAATGAAGCTCATATTACTATCGGAAGATTTGACGGATTTAAATTCATCAAAACACAAATGCTCAGGTAAATCGTGTAATGGTTTAATCTTTAGTAAACGTGTTGTATCATCTATGATACGTCTTACCGTATGAACTGAAACATTTGTTTCTTTTGCGATATAGGTTTCAGATACTGTTTCACTTATTTTTGATTTAATTTCGTTTTTTAAGCGTTTAGAGATATGACAGTGTTTTTCTACGATTCGACTAGTGTCTGCGGTAAATGAAGAGCCGCATTCTCTACAGAGAAATCTCTGCTTGCGTAGATTTAAGTAGGCCGCTAGGCCTGAAACAGAACAGAGAGTGATACGAGATGTTTTCGTGCCGTTTTTAACGATATTATTATTTCGGCTAACACACCCACAAACGGTACAAAATTCTGGTTTATGCGTATAAGTAGCTGCATAAAATAAAGATTTTCTCTTTTTAAATATCTTCTCTTGAACTTTATTATCCCAAATAATGTTTTTATCTTTGATTTGTAGTGTAGCTTCTAGTATATTGTTCATATGGTCATCATCCTTTTGTTTTAGGTTTCAGCGCTTTTAATATAATGGATGTTGGCCTTTTTGTATACACTAAAATAGGGTTGGTGGAAAATTTCCATCAACCCTAAAAATTATAGAACCGTTCTTTTTATATCTCATTTATTCAGCCAAGGCACCCATTGGATCCCATGGTGCAAGGACGATTGGTTCTGCTTCATAGGCAGCTTGTTCTTCTGCTGTTAGTAATTCTTTACGAACAACGATTTGGTAAGTGTATTCGTCCATCCAGGCATCTGAGGCAACAAAGTAACCATCTGTCCCAACCTTGTCTCCCCAAGAGTTTTCAACTTTCCACTTGATTGATTTACCATTTTCATCCAAATCAACACCTGTCAAGACCATGGCGTGAGTCATCAAGCTTTCGCTGTAGTCCAAACGTCCTGCCTTGTCTTGAGTGAGTTGAATGTCCATGCTTGATTCAAAGTCATAGACATCTGTCGCAAGGATTCCGGCTTTACGGTTGCTGAGCTGGCCAACATCTGAACCAAACCAAACAGTTTCTCCTGTCTGCATTTGGGCAATCGCCAATTCTTTCAAGCGTTCCATCGGTACGTTAATGTAACGAACTGCACGGCTACCAACCACATTTCCCAACATCTCAACTGTATAAGATTTACCGTAAGGTTTATCAGCAGTTGGAGCATTGATCACAGAAACATAGTCTTCTAGTGGAAGGTCAACGTATTTCTTGTAAAATTCTTGTGGAGTGATGCCTTTTTCGCTTTGGTAGTTGTTGTCCTTATCACGATAAGCAAAGTCAAATTTACGTGGTGGAAGACCTAGTGACATAGCAAGGAAGTTAAAGATTTCTTGCAAGAGGTCTTCTTTCTTAGCTTGAACAGTCGCTTGGTCTGCACCAGAAGCGAGCAAGTCACGCAAGATTTGAGCATCTTGACGAAGCAATTTGTTAAGAATTGCATTGAGCTCACGGCTGTTGCTAGATGAAACTGACTCAGGATAAACAGACTTGGGAACGACACCGTATTTCTCAAAGAGGGCAACCACCATATCCCACTGTCCACCATCTTGTTGTGGAGTTTGGAGTAGGAAGCTAACCTTGCGGCTTGTCAATTCTTGGTCTGCAGTCGCAATGACTTGCTCCAAGAACCAGTTTGATTTTTCATACTTGTCCCAGAAGAAGGTGTGGGCTTGTGACAATTCAAAGTTTTCAAGTTTGTATTGAGAGATGAGTTTGTGACGGAAAGTGTTGAGGGCCGCAAACATCCAGCAACGACCAGAAGCCTTCTGGTTAGTGACCTTGTCCTTTGTCAAATCAAGTGAGAAAACAGGTGTGTTATCTACATGGCTTTGACGACGCTCAAGGGCTGAAAAAATTCCATTGTGGCTGGCAGCATTTTCGATAGCTTGGTATTTGACATTTGCTTCATAATTAGCAAATAATTTATCTGTAAATGATTCTTGAATCGCGTTCATAAAATCCTCCTTTTATTCTACAGTCTATTATAACTCTTTTCACAAAGGAAGCAACCAAAAACTGAAAAAGGTAAGGATATTTTCCTCACCTTTTTCAAAGATTACACAGTTTACCCAACACTTTCGAGCAAACCTTCTAATTCCTCTTTGGTCAAGCGACGCCATTCCCCACGCTTCAGATTTTCATCCAAGGTCAAAGTTCCCATGGTCAGACGTTGCAAGTCCACGACTTCCTTACCGCAGTATGCCACCATACGCTTGACCTGATGAAACTTCCCTTCTGCAATGGTCACACGGATTTGGCTTTGATTCTTTTCTGTATCTATGGTTACAAGCTCCAGTCTAGCAGGTTGGCAGGTAAAGTCTTTCAGCGGAATCCCCTGAGCAAATTTCTCTACATCCTCTTGGGTCATGATTCCCTTGACCTGTGCCAGATAAGTCTTATCCACATGACGTTTAGGAGAAAGAAGAGCATGAGCTAACTTGCCATCATTGGTCAAGAGTAAGAGTCCATGCGTATCAATGTCCAAACGCCCCACCGGGAAAACTTCCTTTGAACGAGCTAAATCATCCAACAAATCCAAAACAGTCTTGTGTTTAGGATCTTCAGTTGCTGAAATAACACCCTGGGGCTTGTTCATCATATAGTAAACAAACTCCTCGTAGTCTAACTTTTGCCCATCAAAACAAATCTCGTCTGTGTCTTCATTGACTTGCAGCTTGGCAGATTTTTCCTTTTTGCCATTGACCGTCACGCGCCCAGCCTTTAGAAAGTTTTTGACCTCTGTCCGACTTCCTACGGCGCAGGCAACCAAATATTTATCTAATCTCATAAAGATATTATACCATGAAAAATCTTAATCTTATACTCTTCGAAAATCAAATTCAAACCACGTCATCGTCCCCTTGCCGTACTCAAGTACAGCCTGCGGCTAGCTTCCTAGTTTGCTCTTTGATTTTCATTGAGTATTAGTACAAAAATAAGCCGCCTGATTGGGCGACTTGATTTTTTATAGGGAGATTATTATGAAAAATTTTTAGGAGTTAAAGTTAAGTTCTCCTTAACTTATGCTTATAGTATAAACTAGATTCCTAAAAGTTTTCTTAAAATTTTCTCCTCAAACTTAAATTTCTTTAAATCTTCACTGTTAAAATCAAACGTTCTAGCAATACAGTTAACGATTAGTTAAAAGTTAAAACCATAAAGAGGAGCAACAACACAAATAGTGATATGCTAACAAGCAAGGTTAAGACTTTAACAAGCGTATTGCTTTGCCAATAGCTGGGCTTGCCGATATTACTAGTAGCATCCATAGAAAAAATTTGAGTTTGTCTTGGTTGAATGGTCACAAGGATGATTAAGGCAATAGCTAAAATAATGGTTAAAATTATCAATAATTCAGTCATTTAACTACCTCAAAAGTCCTATCAAAGTAAATAATAAACCAATCAAGATAACTAACCCCAACAAGAAAGAGAAAGTTTTACTAATCTTTTCACCACGTGTAGCTTTTTCTTTTTTGATGGGTTGTTGTTTCATCTCTTCCATACGACCTTCAACATCCTCATAAAATAAATCTTTTTTAGTCATGGCTTTCTCCTAAAATCGTTTGCATCCTATCCTGGTATGTAATTGGATCTACATAATTAGCATAATATCCTTGCTCACCTAGCGCCTGTCCCATCTCTGTAACGTTAGAAAGAGCTAACTCAATGGTTTGAATCATGTCTTCAACTGCTTCCTTAGCGAAAATATGATTTGGGGCAATATAACGACGGTTATGCGCTGTTTCTTCAAAGGCTAGAATCAGTTGGTTGTTCTCAAAGGCCTGGCGTACAGCCTGGAGAAGTTCATTACCGTAGTTGATATCCAAATAGATATCTGATAACTGATAAAGCTCTTGAATCTTTTGAGGACTGGCATTTTGATAGAGTACGACATTGGGATAGCGGATCATATCCAGTAACTTGGTCGACATTTCTGTCACTGCTGCGATTCGGAAAGTAACCTTTGGCAGACTTTCCACTAGCTTTTCGACCTGCTCTAGTTGATCCGAATTGGTCACTATCAAGGCATCAGAACGAACAAAATTATCACGCTTAAAGTGATAATGATAGCCCAAGTGACTAAACTTATGATGGAATTTTTCATCCGTCAATTGCAGAGCGCGTTCATAAGTCGCATAATCTGGAATGATAATGGTCTTAGCTCGAAGTTGATCATTCTCCAAGATCAGTTGCATATTTCCTGGTATATCATTATGCAATGGTTCTTGCCAAACTAGGATATCCTGACCTGATTTGTCTGGGAAATGGAAGGAAGTCAAAAACGAGGTAGATAGGGTATTAAAGAGAATATGGTCAAGATTCACCCTCAAACCTTGCAAGAAGTCTATGATAAAGGCCACTCGACCAGAAAAATGGCGCAATCCTTGACCTTCCAAGGTCAGGAGAATATCACCTGTGACATGGTTTTCCAAAATAACTTCTTTTTGATCTACATTCCGATAAGAAGTCATAATAGCTTGACCAGATCCATCAAAGGTAGTCTTAGCAAAGCAAGCTCCAAAACGATTGTAGTGATCTACTTGAAAGATGCGGCCTGCTGGTGTTTTCCATTCGACTTTTTTCACCAAACGAGCCTGTAAGCCATCTGCAAAATGAATCACTGCTCGTTCTTGATTAAGGTCATTGATAGTCCCAAATTGATTATTACCAGCAATCTCCCAAAAATCTGGGACGGGAACTTGGTTAAAGTACAAGGGTTTACCGCTGTCATACCCCAAATAATAGGTGAAAGGTGAGACAACTCCATCTGGTAAAAATCCATCGGGTTCAATAACCACAGCCAAATCAGACAGTCCAGCTTCAGTCAGACTATAGTGCAAATCTTGGCTTTCTTGATTGTATACATCAAATAACTGAATCATCCACTACCTCCTTGATTGTTTTCTCCCATTTGTTCAAAATCTCTTGAGTCAAGAATTTCTCAGCAATCTGGTAAGATTTTTCTCTCATACTTTCCAAACGATTTTCCAAATACAATTGGCAGATTTTTTCTGCATAAGCTTTCTTGATTTCATCTTCGACATGGTCAGATGAGCTTGGAATCAAATATCCATTTTCGCCATCTTCGATGAAGGTTTGATTCCCATAAGGAACATCAAAACCAATCAATGGTAAGCCTGATCCAATTGCTTCCATGAGTGTCAACCCAAAGCCTTCACTTGTAGAAGCGGTTAGATAAACTTCATACTGTGAATAGATTTGGGAAAGTTCTGCATGACCCTTGAGTTTAATATACTCTTCTGCCTGACCTGCAGCGATAATCTCATGTAGACGTCCTTCTTCGCCACCACTACCGTAGATATCAAAGGTTAATTCTGGCAATTCCTTATGAGCTTCAATCACAGCCTTGACAAGCCAATCAATATGCTTTTCCTTAGCTAGACGCGAAGCTGTAATGAGAGAAAATGGCTTACGACTCTCTAGTGGTTTTGTTAATTGGTCAACACTTCCAACTGGAATGGTCACAATCTTAGGAGCGTGCGAGGTATAGTGAGCAAACTGTTGCTCTAAAACTTCCTTTTGACGATCCGTTGAAACGATAAAAAGATCGACCTTATCTGCATTGGTAAACTGGTAGTCATAATAGTTGTTCCAAAGGATATAATCATCATTGGTCGCATTTTCACTGTAATGCTCCGCATGAACAACTACCGCTAGATGCGCCGCCTGCGCTTCCTCAAAGACCACCTGACCAATCCCTGTCTCACGATCCAAAATCACTAGATCTGATTTACTTAACCCAAGTGTCTGCATGAAATAACGGATCAAGGCCGGCTTCCCGTATAAGATTCGATCCTTAAAACGGTAGACTTCCTCAGTCCCTTGATTCATGAACATCTCATAAGCTGGAGTCCCATCTTCATTGTAGAAGGTTCTTTGGTAGAGTGTCGCTACATTGTCTTTAGGAGCAAAATACTCTGTGCAGTAGCGTGTATATGAGAAGTAATCCTTGCGGATCAATTTGCCGGCATACACATACTCTACATGTTGGACAAAATCTTTTTCCTCATCTACCAAATAACAAGTGATAAACTTGTCTTCATCTGAGAAGAAGATTCGTTCAATTTTCCCATTTCTTTCACGACGGCTTTCTACACCTTCAAAATAAGCCAAAACATCATCTACCGTCACACTGGTCGGTGCAATCTTGATGTCTGTGAAGTGAGTGTAAAGCCAGATAACCTGGTCATCATCAAAACCGATATTTGCGGTTAAATGCTGGATATTATCACCCAAAATCATGTCTGTAAAGATAAACTTCGACGGCAGATGCAGGCTGCGAAAAATACCCGCACGATAAGCTTGGGCATATTCAACACCACTGCTGGCCCAGCCAATTCCTAAATTTATATTGTAAATTGTCATATTGTCCTCTTTTTATGGAAAATAAGTCATAATTTCCCCATCAGGCGAAATGTCTACTCGACTCAATAGAAGATTTCGAACCATATCCTTCTTGACCTGCTTTTTCATCTCTTCAAAGCCATTGTAAGCTTCTTGATAATACTCAACGATAGGATTCTTTTGAGCAGCTGATTGACCACCAATCGCTAGACTCAATTGTTGCAGGTAGTCCACCTGTTCTACCCAGTTATCATCTATTGCTTTTAGCAATGCTAAACGCTGAAAATGAGAAAAGAGATCAAGTGTTTCTAGAAGTGTTCGTTTCTCTTGTAGACTCTTTTGAACTGTTGTCTCCAGAACTAGCTTAATCGCATCCTTATCCGTCATATCTAACTCTCGCGGAACTGCATGGTAAAGAAAACTGATATTTTTAACGATAAAATGATACAGTTCTTCTCTACTTTCAAAGGATTCTTCTGACAAGCTTTTTCTTACGAACTCATCTAGTACATCTACCACAAAACCATCTAGATCCTCAGTTCCATCAATCAAGCGGTTTCTTTGACTATAGACCATCTCTCTTTGGATATTCATGCTCTCAGCATACTCTAAAGTTTGACTCCTTGATGATCTAGCAGCGCTATCGCTTGCTTTCTGCGCTTTTTCTACTAATTTTCGATAGCGTCTTCCTTCTAGGGGTTCAGGACTTATCTGTTGGTTTACTGTATAATCCTTATACATCTTATGCACCCAAGGAGGACCAAACTTCTTGATAACATCGTCTTCTAGTGAGACAAAAAATTTTGATAAACCAGGATCTCCCTGCCGACCAGAACGTCCTCTAATCTGTAAGTCAATACGTTTACTATTCATCCGTTCTGTACCAATGACAACTAATCCACCAAGCTCAGCAACTCCTGGACCAAGCTTAATATCGGTTCCACGACCAGCCATAGATGTCGCAACTGTCACCGCTCCCATGCGACCAGACTCTGCAATCATCTGAGCTTCACGCGCCGCATTATGGGCATTTAAAACGTTATGAGCAATTCCTTCCCGTAACAATAGGGAGGAGTAGAGTTCAGACATTTCTACGGATCCAACAAAAATCAATAAAGGATTACCCTTTTCATGATAATATTTAATCTCAGCAAGTGAGGCATACACTTTTTCAGGTAGGGTAACATAGAGATTATCTGGATAATCAATTCTCTGATTCGGACGATTTGTAGGAATTCGAATGACTGACATCCCATAAGTTTCTAAAAACTCTTTCTCTGCAACCTTTCCTGTTCCAGTCATCCCAGAAATTTTTTTAAACTTCTTAAATAAGCTTTGGTAGGTAATCGAAGCCATTGCCCGAGTTTCTTCAGACAAAGAAACATGCTCTTTTGCCTCAATGGCTTGGTGTAACCCACCCTGTAATTTGGTCATTTCTAATAAACGTCCCGTACCTTGATCTAGCAATACAAGTTCTTCGTCTTTCTCGCCCTTACGAATAATATAGTCTTTATCCCTTTTAAATAAGGTATGAGCTCGTAGAGCAAAGATTAAGTGTCTTGCTAGTACGCTATGCTCTTCGGAATAGAGATTATCAATACCTAAAAAGCTCTCCGTAGTTTTAGCGCCCTTAGTAGTGAGCCATACTTCTTTTTTCTCTTCTTTAAAGATATAGTCTTGGCCCTCAACTAGAGTTGTCATCAAGGTATCAATAATTTCATAGAAATTAGACTGTACTCTAGGTGAGCCTGAAATAACAAGTGGTATTTGAGCGCTATCTAGCAAGACTGCATCAACTTCATCTATGATGACAAAGTTAAATTCGGGCATATATTTTTTATCCTCACTAGAAGCTAGATTATCAAGCAAATAGTCAAAACCAAGACCACTGTTGGTAGTATAAACCACATCTGCACTATAAACTTCCCGCTTATCCTCTGGTGTTAACTCTTCATCATCATCTTCTTCAGGAAAAGGAATCCGAATCGTCAATCCTAGGAATTCGTAGACTTGTCCCATTTCTTCTGCATCACGCTTAGCAAGATAGTCGTTAGTAGTCACTAGCATGACACCTTGCCCTGACAAAGCATTGAGGTAAACCGGCATCGTAGCAGTCAGAGTTTTACCCTCACCTGTATTCATTTCAGCTACATTCCCTTGGTGGATGACAATCCCACCCATGACTTGTACATCATAGGGGAACATCCCCAAGATTCGCTTATCAGCCTCTCTGACAACCGCAAAAGCCTCTACTAGAATATCATCTAAGCTTTCTCCAGCAGTTAATCTCTCTTTAAATTCTTGTGTTTTACCTGCTAATTCATCATCTGTTAGCGAGGCCATCTCTTCTTTTTTTAGATTGATTTGATGCAAGATTTTTTTCACCTTGCTCAATTGTCTATTGTTATTCCACATCTTGTTTAGAATAATCCTCTTCTATTGAAAATGAATGAAAGTCAACTGATTGAAGACCTGCGCTCAACAGCTGTACTTTGTAATGATAGGCCTCTTCTGGATAGGTAAAGGTGAAATCAAAATCTTTTTCAATCACTTGATCGACCTGCTTATCATAACGATCCATAAAAATGAGTCTAAAATATAAACCATTTTGAGGTTGAACAGTCATCTGACTAACCAAACGGTAACGATGGCCCTTTTTTAAAAGTGGTAAGGTTGGGGTTAAGCGATTTCCCTGAAAATTAAAACTTGAGGTCCACTCATGAATCATAGTACCAGAATTCACCATACTATTTTCAAAATAAACATGATCACGTGAATGGTAGATAACGACTGACCCATATAAAAAGCTATTCTCTGCTAAAACTCCTAAGCTGGCCCCTCTAAATTCTCCCCAATAAATTTCTTTATTCCGTTTGATAATCATTAAAACTTTCTCCCAAAATTTTGCTCTAATACTATCTTATAAAAATTCATAAACCATGTTGTACTTGTAGCACTATCATCGTTATGGCGACCCGAAGTACCTTTTACCATGATGTGAGCCCCCGAATGATAAAGGGCCTCTACTAATCCCTCAAAAGCGCGTGGATCATAATCTTCCTCTTTCATATATGAGAGTCCAAAAATTGTTCGGCTAAAATCTGCTTTTTTAAAGGCAGTCCAAAAGCGGTCATCCAGTGCTCTCATGGCATCTATGCTAGCATCCCCCTTAGAATGATGACGTAAGATATCAAAAGCAGTCGGGAAAAGTCCAGGTGCTTCGAGTCTACCTCTTTCAGCTATCAAGCCAAGATTGGTTAAGGGTTTAGCAACTATAACTGCTCGAGGTTCAAAAAAAGAGCTATAATACATAGAACCATAGGTCCCCATAGACATCCCTGAAAGGATTAATTCCTTATTTGAAAATCCTAACAAATCTAAATATTCTTGAATAACATTTCGAATCCCATTTTCAAGATATTCATCACCTAAATAGAAGGCTCCACCATCTATCCGAGGATCAGAAAATAAGATAAAAGGGGCTCCCAAATATTTCATAATACCGAAACCTTCAAACCCTTCTGCTCGACGATAACCAGAGAAATAGATATTTAAAGGTGGCTTAAAGTCTCCTGGATAGAAGAAGTAATTGATTTCCTCACGCTTGTCATTATGAATAATGCCACCACCAAGAACATACTTACCAAATTGGTAGCGCGTTAAACGCTGGTGAAGAGCTCCTATTTTCAGACGTCCTGCACCTCTAGCTTCTAAAGAAACGCTGATAAATGAAGAAAAATCATCATCCAGTACTAGGGCAGACTTCATATCTTCAACTGTGAAAACTCGTTCTTTGACAAAATTAGCAGTAGATCCATCTTGAATATTTCTAACAATGAGGCGAATGTCACAAGTTAAATCCTTCTCATATTCTAGCCAGAGCTCAACTGGATTGAAATCACTAGCTCGGATATTATACTTCCAGCTGATTAAGGGGCGGAAGTCGTCACCGTACTTCCCTAATAGTTCTAAATTTTCATAACCATTATAACGAACCTGCCCCGTAAAAGCAGGATTGACAATCATATCAATCGCAACTAACTTATCCCCATACTGACCTCTAAACAAGGCCTTAGATAAAAGTCGTAAAAGTTCTGCTGGATTTGAAAAATCTGTTGCTTGAGCACAAGTTTTTTTCAAAAAATCTTGAACATCTTCTGATTGAGGTTCAGCTGTATCGGGATAGAAAATAGTATAAGGAGTCACCATTCTCATCAAAGGAAGCAAATCAGATAGATGCTCAGGATTTTCAACTAAAACAGCTGAAAAAGTCTTTAATCCTTCCATTTTCATGACCTTCCTTATGGCAGTCGTTGATCCTGGCCAAAAGAAATGCCAGTCCATATTCTCAGGAAGTTCATAGTCATGGCTCCAATTTTTAGTTCCTATCTGCAAAATCTGTAATTTATTACTCACTATTTGCCTCCTCTAACCATTTTTCCCACTTATCTATAAATTGATCACCTGTATTTTGTCGAATCTTATCAATTGAGTAAATTAAGGCTTGATTCCAATATTCCAAGGTATCTAAAAAGTAGTGTCCCGCTTTACTAAACTCTGATAAATCCGATAAGATATAACCATTTTGTAAATGGGTAACATATTCTGACTCGGAAAAATTGATTTGAGGAATTCCTGCACTAATCCCTGCAATCTGAGTGTAAATATTAGCGACTGGATTTAAATCAACAATTAAACGAGTGTACTCTAACTCTCGAATCAAACCCATCTCATCATTTAGATTGATAATCTTAAAACGATAATCGTCTCTAGTATTTTCCTCTAGTGTATTTTCTGCATCAGATAGCACAGAATCTTTTAATAGATCCCTTGGGTTAAGACGTTCCATAATCAGCGAATCGAGTTGATTTTGCAAAGCTTCAATTTGATAACCTTCTGCATTGAATAATGAAAAAACAACCTCCGTCAAAGGATTTTTCGAGACAAAATGTAAGATTTCATACAAAACTTTTGGATCTTGTTGCATCTGTACATCTAATTGGACATAAATTTTTGATTCCTTTAATCGTTGACTAACTCCTAATTTCAAACGCGTATCAAAAGAAGGTAAATGATGCATTTTTGAAGTAAATTGGGGATAAGTCTCTTGTAATCGCTCAAGAAAATCTTTCCGATCACTAATCAAAAATCTGGACTTCTCCACTACCTGACGATGATCTTGTAAATTATCTGCTTGATTTCTTTCAATAAAGAAACTTATAATTTTAGGAGCCTCTTCTGGCAATCTTTCTAACAATTGATTTTGAAACTTGGTGTTAGCTGCCAAAACAAATGAATCTCCAACCTCATAATCTCGATTTAAAAATTTTGTTAAGAATTCCCAGATAACTTCATCTATACTATCATAAGTTAATTTCCCAAAACGGTAGCCTACTGCTGGATTTACCTTTACAATCGGCTGTTCTCCTTGCAAATTTTCCCTTAATTGCCACTGACCTTTGGCGTTGTAATAATAACGAGTAGCTGGTCTTTGATCCCTATACTCTAGAATACTAGACAAAAAACCACGGTCATCAAAATAGCAAATAAAATCAACTTGGTTATCTTTAAAATACGTGATATAGCTGATAAATCCTTCTGAACCATATTCAATTTCAGCATAAAGTGCCCCTTGCTGTTTAACTGCAATTACAAAGGGAGTATAGATAAAGTCACAATCTTCATCCCACGCTAAATCCTTTAATTGTAAAGGATGCATCTCCTCATTTTCAATATTTTGTATAGCATCAAAAACAGAAAAAACTTCCGACTCCAATAAATCTTGTCTATGTAGTAAGTAACGCAGATGAGGATGATAAGTCAACCATAGTATCTTAGATTCTAGTTCTTGGCGTTTAAAAATTCGAATTTGGTGCAACACATCATCAAATTCTAAGCGATAAGGAGTCCTATACCAAGGTACAATACTTGCCTGCCAAGATTGATTGTTATTTTCTAAAAAAGGGATGAAATAATACATATATTCTCCTCACAATTATGAATCGATTTCTAAGAGTGGTCTATAGTTCTCATTTAATGTCAAGGCATCAATTTCTTCCTTGATATTAAACACCATTCCATTAAAAATAAAGAATAAACCTGGAAGCATCGTTAGTTGCATATAGCGCGGATCATATAATACAATCAACATCGGCAATCCTGCCATCAAAACAGTATAAGTAGAGCCAATAACTGCAAAACGCAAGATCAACCAATTGATATACCGGCTTGTTTCTTCTCCTGGATATATATTATAGATATACTCCCCAGATTTTTTCATCTTCTCAGCAATTTCTTCTCCATTCATATTAATAAAAGAGAAAGCAAGTCCCAATATAAACAGTACCACAATATATGTATACAGCCAGACCGGTCGTCCAATTGCAAATTGGCCTATCCAATCCTGTATCCAGGAAGCATTTGGAAAAATAATTTGGAGTAACATTAGAAAATACTGCGGAATAGATACCAAGGACATGGCGTACATAAAAGGCATTCCCCCTGCAGGATTTAGCTGAATATCCAAATAAGAATAGCGTTTAAAACGATTGTGAATCGTAATCTTATTCACTAAAATACGGTAGCGTGCCCTTTGCATGATGACAGAAATATATAAAAAAGTAAGAGAAAGTATAAGCAATAGTCCAACAAATAAAGGTCCAACCTGTAATTCTTTAATGCTATTGAGTATATTTTGTGGCATACTAGCTACCATACTAGACATCAAGATAACTAGAGAGCCCCCTACACCAAACAAAGAATTCAGATCCGATAACCAGACTAAGAAAAAAGTTCCTGAAATTAAGAGTAAAACGTTCAAAGTCAATACTAACCCATAATTCACCCCTGACTGAATTGGGAGATTTAGGGTAATGGCTAACGACTGGATCAAAGCTATGACAAAAGTTAAGATCATTTTTCTTCGATCTTGAACTTCAATTGGTAAACTCCCCAATCCAAGTTTTTTAGACATGCTAAACATTTGCCACAAAATCATAGCCGACATCCATGGAGACAGTCCAACTGAAAATAGGGAAAGACTCCGAAGATTACCACCTGTTATAGCAGTTGAAAAGGCTAAGAAAGCTGTAGTTCCACCCAAAAAATTCGTATCATTTACGTTTACAAAGGGAAGGGTCAATCTACTTCCTAAAACGTAAATAAATAAGAAGGAAATCGTCCACATGACTCTTTTAACGACGACCGATGTCAATTTTTTCTTCAAATTTTTCTCCTACTTTATTTAACCAATGAAATATTCTAATAAAAATGGCTAAATCTATAAATAAATCTTTTGCCAATAATGGTATTCCCTCATCCTAATGGATGAGGGCATTCCATAACTATCATGCTCTAGATATCCAAAACTTGCATCACTGCATCAATCAATAGTTTTTTTGTAAAGTAGCCTTGTTTCAAGGCATAACTAACTTTATATACATTTTCAACCATGTATTGATAAGCTTCTGCTGTTGTTTCCTCTACTAGACGATTGGCCTCTTCCAAACTATTCACTACATAACCTAAGCCTTTTTCCCTTATGAAACTGGCATTTGAGAGATAGGATGGCACTACTACTGGAATTCCAGCAGCAAGATAGGTGCTAACTTTATGAGAGATATTCAAGCGATAGTAGTCTGCCTCATCCGCTGGATTTTCGCTAGTTCCCCATACTAAACCAAATCCTCCCTCTGACAAAGCAAGAAGCAACTCTGGATCAGTTTTCCAACCTTTAAAGGAAACTCTTGGGTTACGATTCTCTTGATTAGATCCTGAGAAAATATCGAGAGGGGTTGAGTAAGCCCAGTTGGATAAGTGCTCAAAACGCTCCACACTACCCGCAAAAGATAGTTTTTTCTGAAAAGCAGGTTGTCTCAAAGGATAGTCATGAACATGGTCCCACATGCCTTGGATAATGATTTTTTGAACTGTCAATCCTTCCTGAATGAGCCGTTCCTTCATTTGTTCTGATGGAACAACTACTAGATCCGATTGGTTGTACATTTCAATGTACTCAGGCATCAAGTAATAATTTGATGGGAACATAAGGGGTGGAACATCATGAATGAAGGTAATAATTTTCGTATTTAAAATCTTACATTTTCTAATAAAATTTTGATCGTACTCCCTACCATTCCATGATGGAGATTGATAAACGACAATATCACTGTAACCCACTCGAGCCATGACACCATCTAAACGGCTATTCAACTCACCTTGACTGTCACTATAAATATCGTAAAAGTAAAAGCCAAGCTCGTGAAAGTCTAACTTTCTTGCAATTTTAACGGTTTCATTCTGGGCGATCAAAGCTGTACTCTGACCAGACATACCGTAAATATTTGTAATATTTATCTTCATAATCCTATTTAAATCCTTACGACAACTTGCTTATTATAAATTTCATCCTCAACTAGCTGAATTTCTTGATCAAAATTATGCTCTGCGGTATGCTTGTGTGAGAATTTTACTTTTGAAGTTGCTCCCATCTTAAACCACTCATATTCGGAATCAATATGACCTAAATCAATCGCTTGTATACCTTTTTTGCTTAAATGATAAGCTAAAACCTTGGCTGTAGGACCAAGCATCAAGAATACTAATTTCCCATTGGCATGCTTCTCTATCGCTTCTTGAATTGACTGAACTTTACTGTAGGCATTTCTAGAAGGGCAGATAATACGCTCAACCGAATGAGCATTGTCAAAAAGATCGTTCCCAACTCCTGAACGTGAGTTTTCACCTTCGACGATCAAAATATCTCGTTTGTCCCAAAGTTTCTTTAATTTTTCAAAGTGAGTAACCGAAGCAGACTTATCTTTAAGATCCATATAAGGACGAGATATAAAAGTCGAACCATAAAAGCTTGCTGTACAAAATCTATGATAAGCTTCTTTATATTGCTCCAAATGCTTTTGCCAAAAGTTGACAGCTTCGGGGTTATAGCGTTCTAATCCTTCAAAAACATCTGAAAGACAAACCAGCAATTCTGGTGAACTTTCTAGTTGAATCATATTTCTAAGCTGTTCTGCCAGTGTCACATCGTAGTCTTGATAAGGAATCCCGTGTCCCATCATGATATCCATTTCTCCATCCCCATAGCGAATAACAGAAGAATGGTGTTCTAGTATATAATCAAGACTCTGCTGGATATCCAGTACCTTTGGATAGGATTGAAGCTTTTTTACAGGTAGCTCTCCATTTTGACAGTAGGCTTCAATAGCTAGGGCCATCTCTTCCGGATGCGCTTGGTCATAAAGGAACTGACCTTGTTCACCATGGGCTACACTCTCAAAAGCAAATACTGGTTTTCCAGATTCTTGGAAGCGCCTAATGATCCCGTCAACTTCGATATCAGCATTAATATCCAGTAAGAAGTCACAGCCTTCAACTAAACTATCAATCAAAGCTGGCTGCCCTGCTATATCCGATAAGACAGAGACATTTGGGTAGGCTAGTAAAGCTGTAATACTATCAGCCACCATGACTGGGGCAGCTACATAAAACTTGACCTCTGGTAGATTTTCAATCAAGTATCCCATATTTCTCAAGTCACTTGAGAAGGTATAGACTAGTGCTGAATGTTGAATCCCTGTGTAGTGATTCACCTGTTCTTGTGTCAAATAAGGAGTTACCTCGTTCATGTCCGACCAATCTTGGGCATTGTAATACCACCAAACATTTCGATAAATGGAGCGTTCATACAATCCCCATGGTTTTCTCTCTGTCAAATAATGAATAATCGGTGGATAAGTCCCAGGTTCTGGTCGATAATCTGAAAAGTGCATGTGCAAGGTACTACAATTATATTTAAAGTCTAAAGCCAACCAATGGTCTTTAAATAAGATATTCAAGATACTTTGAACATCTTGAGCAACCTTGTCATGCAACTCATTGGTCATTTCAATTAGCTGCTTGCGTATTTCTTCTTGTTTCCAAAGACGATTATTGATTAGCATCACGCCTGAATTAAAAATATGTTGACCAAAATAAATTTGTCCACCCAAATCTTTAACAGCACCCAAGGGATAGTCTCCCAGTTCGACAGCAAACAGAGGGCTTATGTCTCTTGTGACAACCAAATCACAGTCCAGGTATAGGACCTTATCCTCCTCAACAAAATCCGAAATAAAACAAGGTAAAAATGCTTCTTTATGAACATTTGTCACACATTGGTTGAGATGGGAGCTATTAACACGGGCATTGACGATTTCACAGTCTAACTTCTTTAATTTACGATTAAGATTATAAAACCATTCTGTCGGAAAATCGCTGTTCATCAGATAAAATCGAAGCCCTCGATTATGACAACAGATTGATTTGATTGTCGTTAGCACCTGATCAGCAGATTGATAATTAGCGGCTAATGCAATTGCTTTTTTTTCAACTTTTTTTCTCTGTAACTCTTTTATGGCTTCTATCATTTCCAGAGGAGATTGAGAAGGAACCACTGTTCTCTTTAACTGATTTTTATTGGTCACATCAAAAGTCAATACTGGTTTTCCTGCACTGATATAGCGATTGACAATAAATTCCATCGGACTTCCCTTATGAATATCCAAATAAGCATCTGACTTCTCAATCATCTCATCAATCACCACTCCTACCATATTGGGGTACAAATAAACATTTGGATACTGATCAAAAGACAGAAGAATATCCCCCATATCTGTATAGGTACCAATATGGAAAGCAACCTCTGGAAGTGACTGAACCAATTCCTCCATATAGAGTAAATCTTGACTATCTGTAAATATAAACAGATTAGTATCGTGGCGTTCATAAACTCTTTTAATGGTAAAACGTCCTACATAATGGGCAGCAATCTGATCATAACTAATATCTCGAAAAGCCCACCATAAATCCCAGTAACGATAACCAATTAACGTTTTCCATGGTTTTTGATGAGTTGTGTAATGGATAATAAGTGGTTCTTTATCCAATTCAAAATGTGAATCCCAGTGACTATAAAAAGCAACCAAATCATGGCCTACTTGAAGATTGAAACTTTTATCCAACTCCAACCAACGATGTTGAAAAACCAAATTAAAGATCGTCTGATCTCCATTAAAGCCTTCAGGAGTAGCTTGTTCAATACCTGACATATACTCTACTGTCTTATCAAACAGCATAGTAGTAATATCCTTCGCCCTCCACTTTGGGCTATCAATAACCAACATCCCAGAGTTAAAACCGTTTCCATCCGCATCTCTCACTGCTGCTAAAGAGTAGTCACCTAAATCTAACTCAAATAGTGGACTCAAATCTCCATGGACAATGATATCACTATCTAAATAGACTACTCTCTCTTCTGCAATCAAGCGTGGAATTAAGTATCGAGCATAAGCTATCGGTGAAATGTGCGCACGAGTTTTCCACTCAGAATCAATCGTATCACCAATATAAACATCCTCTACAATACTTCCTAACTTCTCCACTTGAATTTTAAGTTCATGGAACCAATCACTAGGAATATTCTGATGCAGAATATAAATTTTAACCTGTTGATTATAATACAAAATAGACTTTATCGTCGTAAGCATTGGAGTAAGATAATTCTTATCTCCAGCAAGAACAATTGCTTTCATATAAATCCTTTTATGAGTTTCCCAGTATAAGCATGCTTTTTACGAAATTTATTAACAAATAGTTTCTAACATTTTTCCACACTAGATTTCTGACAACTACTTTATCACCTTATTTAATTGAATAATGTTCAAGAAAATATACATTTTCCCTAATACGTCGGGCAGTTTCCGTAGATTCCAAATCATTTTCTCCTGCTTCGTATAATGAAAATTTCAATCCTTCCAAATACCAACGGGCATGCTCACTAATATCATACCCTAAAGCAGCCAATATGGCTAAACGCTCCATTCGTGCTTCGGGAGCAAAACTAAGTTTTTCTTCTGACATTTTGCAACCTGTTTGACTAGTATCGTACTTACGATAGGTGTAAAGACTTTTCTTTATAAAAATTATTTTTTCACATTGTAAAAACAATTTATACATGATAAATGCATCTTCTGCCAACTTATTTTCAGGGAATCTAACATGATTAAATAATTTCTTTTTAAACAATTTTCCCCAAGGAGATACAAATGACAAATCAATTTTTTCCAATTCTGGAATCTTCATGATCAGTTCATCACGTCCATAAAGTTGCTCTACATAGTCTTCATCCGTAAAATGTATGTAAAAGCAGCCGTCCTTTTCAGAATATTGATGATAGCTCCCAATGGCTATATCTGCATCATATTCTTTCAATTTATTAAAAAGGATTTCTAATTGATGCTCATTTACAATATCATCTCCATCTACAAAAGCCACAAAATCTCCATTTGCAATGTCGATTCCAAAATTACGAGCAGAGGATACTCCTCCATTTTCTTTTTTAAAATAGCGAAAACGTGAATCTTTGGCAACATATTCTTTACAAATCTCTGCCGACCTATCTGGAGAACCATCATCGATTAACAAGCATTCAAAATTTTCATAGGTTTGATAGTGAATACAATCCAAACATTCTCGAAGATAATTCTCCACGTTAAAAATGGGCACAATAACACTGATCAATTCATTTTCCATTCAGTTTTTCTCCTACTCAATCGTCATATCACTTCAACTATTATCTCCAACCATCAACTACTATAATGAAAAGATGCTTCATTCATAGTCAATGTTTTTTGAATCAAAATCAAATTAGTTTTTCTTGAATTTTTAATTAAATGAACACAGTCTTGATCGGTTAAAGTGTTGAATAGTATAGTTATCTGGTGATATATAATCTACTCATCACATCTCACCTCATCCATTGATAAGAGAAAGTCCAGTTCCTCTAAACGATGTGTTTCTCGACTATCTAAAAATCCCTCTGCGAGAGCATATCCATACCAAGTTTTTAAATAATGTTTATGTTGTTCCAAATAGTTACTAATATCGTATCCTTTTAGAGCTACCAAAGCAATTCGTTCCATACGAGCATCTAAATCATCTCGCATTATTTTCTCTGTAAATGATTCATGAGATAGACTTGTCTTTCTAAGACGATAACAATAAAGATTTTTATGGGTATAGACTATTTTACTAGCCTGCATAAAACACTTATAATTAGTCCCCAGATCTTCACAAAGCTTTCCTTCCGGAAAAGAAATATGCTCGAACAATTCTTTCTTAAACAAGATTCCCCAAGGAGTTTGAAAACTGAGTGTTTCACCTTCTAATACAGGTAATTTTTCTATCAATTCCTGAGTAGTGTATGTTTTATCATACTCCTCACCATAGGTAAAGAAAAGGTACATTTCCTTTTCTTCATCATAGATACAATAACAAGAAACAACAATATCCGCAGTATATTGGAGCATCTTAGCATATAAGTTTTCTAGACTATGCCACTCCAACCAATCATCAGAATCAACAAAAGTAATATAAGATCCAGTCGCTTGTGCAATTCCAAAATTACGAGCAGAGGATACTCCTCCATTTTCTTTTTTAAAATAACGAAATCGTGAATCTTTGGCAACATATTCTTTACAAATCTCTGCCGACTTATCTGGAGAACCATCATCGATTAACAAGCATTCAAAATTTTCGTAGGTTTGATGGTGAATACTATCCAAACACATTCCTAGATAGTTTTCAACATTGTAGATGGGAACTACTATACTGATCAATTCATTTTCCATTCAGTTTTTCTCCTAAAAATTTTCGAATTTCCTCTACCATTTTCTCTGGTTCAGCAGATGAAAAAATCTGACTTCTTCCGCTTGAGTCATGACTGGTAGTGTCGAAAGCGAAGATTGGTTTGTTTTTGTCATGAATTTCTTCGATAATAGTCCCTACAACCCCACCATGATTGATATCCAGATAGAAATCAATTTTGTCCAAGGTCTCCTTCTTGTTAAAAGGACTAAAGTTTGGATAAATTGAAAGATTCAAAAATCGTTGCATATCAACTACACTCTCAGCAAAATCTGTTGGAGCTAATATTGTAACATGAACTTCTGGCAATTCAGATAATAGGTATTCTATGGATTCTAGACCAGCACTATTTGTGAAAATACAAGTATGATATAAGGGAGCCTTCACCAATTCTGTAAATGAACGTCTGATGATATCTGTTTCTAACAGTACATCATTCCAGTTCAAACCATAATAAAACCACCATAACTTACGAAAACGTGTCAAGGTCAAATGAGTCCATGGTTTAAATTCTGTGGTATAGTGGATAATCTTTGGTTCACAATTTCCGTAATAGTGAGACTGATACCATTCCCCATTCCCACTTAAATGGAGAAATTGATCCAAACCAACCATGAAATTGTATTCTTTATCCAAATGTAGCCACTGATCGCCGAAATGCATATTGAGAATCCCTTGGTCTCCATAGACATGTTCATGGTGTTGGGCAGTCAACTCTAGCAGACTTTGTGTCAAACGATTTTCTCGCCATTTCTTTGCATCAATCACCATCACACCTGAATTAAAGGTTGTTAACCAACCACTCTGATCAAAATCCTGAACAGCTGCGATAGCGTATCCCTGTAAATCCAAGTAGAATAAGTCATCTAGTTTTGCATTGACAATCGTATCCGAGTCTAAGTAGAGAACCCTATCTTCTAGCACTTCATCTGCAATGAAATATCTAAAGAAAGCCGCATAGGAGAGGATTGCATTCGGCAAGTGGAAATCGCGAAGATTATGAGCTGTTTTTTTGACATTGACAATCTCAGAACCAATAACCTTCAGACGATTTCTCATCAACAAAAACCATTCACTAGGCAAATCGTCATTAAACACATAAAATTTCACTTTATGATTATGAACCGATACTGACTTTATCACGGTTTCTACCTTATCAAGGTAATGAATATCAGCTCCAAGAGCAATCACTTTTTGATGCATTCCTATCTCCACCTTCTTCTATTTTTCGAATCAATTCATCTACCTCACCAACTGTAAATATCGTGCTTTCTCCGTTAGAAAAATGGTTGGTAGAATCAAATGAGTAGATCGTCTTTCCTTTTCGTACCATCTCCTGTAGCACTTGATCCATAGCTGGTCCGTAGTTAATGTCTAGATAAACATCTGTTTTATCTATGATGTCCTGCTTCATTTTAGGATCAGCACATGGATAAATGTAACAATTTGAATAGCGTTGCAATTCGATAACATTAGGAGAAAAATATGTTGGAGCTACAATATGAAATTGGACATCTGGTAATTTTTCAAGTAAATAACCTATACTCTCGATGTCTCCTGTATTGGTAAAAATACTCACATGTTGGGAGATGGGTGAAATTAAGTTTTCGAATTGTTCTTGCAAGACATAAGAATCCAAGAGGATATCATTCCAATTCAAGCCATAATAAAACCACCAAATTTCCCGAAAACGATTAAAGCGAAAATGCTTCCATGGTTTATTTTCCGTCGTGTAGTGGATAATATTAGGAATACCATCAAATAATCCGTACCAGCCGAAATCTCCCAAATAGTGTCTATGGGCATCTTGACCTACTTGTAAATTGTAGGTTAGATCCAAACGTTTCCATCTATCTTTAAACAGCATATTGAAAATGCCCTGATCTCCATAAACATGTTCATGATGAGCTATAGTTAATTCAAACAACTGACTGGAAATGTTTTCTTTACGCCACATTTCCGTATCAATTAGTAGTACACCTGCATTGAATTCCTCATTACTAGTAGGAATATCTGGAACAGCTCCAAGGGGGTAACCATCCAAATCAAGATCAAACAATGCTGTCAAACTAGATGTTACGATAATATCACTATCAAGATAGAGGGCCTTCTTTTCAAAAACAAAATTTGGAATAAAATATCGAAGGAAAGTCGCAGAGCTAAGGTGGGGAGTAGGAAGATGGAAGTGACTAATCGTATCATCTGTGATTTTTATATTGATAATCTCCGAATTTAGTACAGACAGTCTTTTGTTCATCAATTGAAACCACTCTGTAGGAAAATCACTGTTAAAAATATAAAATCTTATATCCCTATTATGGCTACAGACTGACTTTACCGTCGTTTCCACCTTATCCATATAATTGCTATCAGCTCCAAGTACGATAGCTCTTTTTGGGTTAGTGATATCCCCCTGCATTTTGCTCTCCTCTATCTTTCATTTCTCATTTAAAGGGGACTTAGCCCCTCATAATTCTGCATATTTTACTTGTTTATTATCAATTTGGCTTTCAAGCCTATTTCTTACACAAATCTAATCTAAACAGAATCTCTCTATACTCATCAGTATCTGTGAGATTATAAGTTTCACATAAGTATTTATATTCATTCAGGATATTTATAAAACGAGTTCTCATAACACTGGTATCAATACCAGCAAGAACAAGATCCGCAAGTTTTAAACTAAATACTTGCAAGATATCCTGTACCCAAGATAGATCAAATTGCGAAGTCATGATACTACCTTGTCTAACACGATAAATATAAAGATTATCATTTACAAAAATTGTTTTCTGACTTTTTATAAACAACCTATGAATAGTTGCCTCATCGTCAAAACGCCGACCATTCGTAAACGGAACTTGCAAGAGCAAGTCTTTTTTAAACAGCTTAAACATAGGCATAATAAAGGCCGAAGCATTTAGATGCCAATAACCTGCTTGACGATTAATTAATTCTTGAGCTGATAATTCTTCAATACAAAAATCTCTTTCTAGTACATAGAATTTACACTGTCCATCATTCTCATCATAAATAAAATAATTACCGATTACGATATCTGCTCCTGTCTCTTCCACTTGTCTGTGCAAAGTATCTACCATTCTTTTTTCAGCGATATCATCTGAGTCTACAAAAAGGACATACTCCCCAAGTGCTTGAGTAACACCGAAATTTTTAGCCAGAGCCGCACCCCTATTTTCTGTGTGGAACACACGAACTCGACTATCCAATTCAGCAAATCTATCACATATTTCCGCTGAAGCATCTGTAGAACCGTCGTTTACTAGAACTATATCCAGATTTGTATAGGTCTGATTTAGCACACTTTGAATGCACTCTTCCAAATAATTTTCCACATTATACACAGGTATAACAACACTAATTAGATGTTCCAATTCTACTCCTTTATCCTTGTTTCAAAATTTATTCATAAGCATATTTTCTAAAAGTCGAAACTCTTATTGTTAAAAACTATCATCATACATTATACCATTTTTTAGGCTATTTCACAAAGCATGGCAACTATGGCATCTCACTTTTGAAGAACATAAAAACCTCCAAAAGTTTTTAACTTTTGGAGGTTTTACGACAACCTAATCAGTCTATTTCGGCTATCTAAAGCAAGATTTATTCTTCATCACGTTTACGACGTTTAGCTACCAAACCTAATCCTGTTAGACCTGCTACAACTCCGAGGAGAGCAGATGAGATTGATGAAGTTTCACCAGTATTTGGTAATTGCTTACGTGTCTTAGTGGTTTCAGTTTGAGGAGCTTGACTAGCTGAAGTCGAATGAATCGTTGATGTTGAAGCACTTGCACTTGTTGATGCCGAATGAGGCATTGATGTTGAAGCACTTGAACTTGTTGAAGTAGAATGAGGCATTGATTGACTAATGCTTGTTGACAATGATAGTGATTGTGATACTGATGTACTAATTGAATCCGATGTAATAATACTATCAATATCTAAGCTATCAAGTGACAAGCTTTCTGGCATTCCCTTACTTGTAACAACAGATGAACTTGCTGATGTGCTTGCGCTCGTTGAGGCCGACGTACTTGCTGATGTGCTTGCGCTTGTTGAAGCCGACGTACTTGCTGACGTGCTTGCACTTGTTGACGCTGATGTACTTGCTGACGTGCTTGCACTTGTTGATGCTGACGTGCTAGCCGATGTGCTTGCACTTGTTGAGGCGGATGTACTTGCTGACGTGCTTGCGCTTGTTGAAGCGGATGTACTTGCTGACGTGCTTGCACTTGTTGAGGCCGATGTGCTTGCTGACGTACTTGCACTTGTTGAAGCAGATGTGCTTGCTGATGTACTTGCTGATGTACTTGCGCTCGTTGAAGCCGATGTACTTGCTGACGTGCTTGCTGATGTACTTGCTGACGTGCTTGCACTTGTTGAGGCTGATGTACTTGCCGATGTGCTTGCACTTGTTGAGGCCGACGTACTTGCTGACGTGCTTGCACTTGTTGAGGCGGATGTACTTGCGGATGTACTTGCGGATGTACTTGCGCTCGTTGAAGCCGATGTACTTGCTGACGTGCTTGCACTTGTTGAGGCGGATGTACTTGCTGATGTGCTTGCGCTCGTTGAAGCTGACGTACTTGCTGATGTGCTTGCGCTTGTTGAGGCCGATGTACTTGCTGAAGTACTTGCGCTCGTTGATGCCGACGTGCTAGCAGATGTACTTGCACTTGTTGATGCTGACGTACTTGCTGATGTGCTTGCGCTTGTTGATGCCGATGTACTTGCTGATGTACTTGCACTTGTTGATGCCGACGTGCTAGCAGATGTACTTGCTGACGTACTTGCACTTGTTGAAGCAGATGTGCTTGCTGACGTGCTTGCGCTCGTTGAGGCCGATGTACTTGCTGACGTGCTTGCGCTCGTTGAGGCTGACGTGCTAGCTGACGTGCTTGCACTTGTTGAAGCGGATGTACTTGCTGATGTACTTGCACTTGTTGATGCTGACGTACTTGCTGACGTGCTTGCGCTTGTTGATGCAGATGTACTTGCTGAAGTACTTGCGCTCGTTGATGCTGACGTACTTGCTGACGTGCTTGCACTTGTTGAGGCTGACGTACTTGCTGATGTGCTTGCGCTTGTTGATGCGGATGTACTTGCTGATGTGCTTGCGCTCGTTGAAGCTGATGTACTTACTGACGTACTTGCGCTTGTTGATGCTGACGTACTTGCTGATGTGCTTGCACTTGTTGAAGCAGATGTGCTTGCTGACGTGCTTGCGCTCGTTGATGCCGATGTACTTGCTGACGTACTTGCACTTGTTGAAGCAGATGTGCTTGCTGACGTGCTTGCGCTCGTTGATGCCGATGTACTTGCTGACGTGCTTGCGCTCGTTGAGGCTGACGTGCTTGCTGACGTGCTTGCACTTGTTGAAGCGGATGTACTTGCTGACGTGCTTGCGCTCGTTGAGGCTGACGTGCTTGCTGACGTGCTTGCACTTGTTGAAGCGGATGTACTTGCTGATGTGCTTGCGCTTGTTGAAGCCGATGTACTTGCTGAGGTACTTGCACTTGTTGATGCCGACGTGCTAGCAGATGTACTTGCACTTGTTGAGGCTGACGTACTTGCTGATGTGCTTGCGCTCGTTGAAGCAGATGTGCTTGCTGATGTACTTGCACTTGTTGATGCTGACGTACTTGCTGAAGTGCTTGCGCTTGTTGAAGCCGATGTACTTGCTGAGGTGCTTGCGCTTGTTGAAGCCGATGTACTTGCTGAGGTACTTGCACTTGTTGAGGCCGACGTGCTAGCAGATGTACTTGCACTTGTTGAGGCTGACGTACTTGCTGATGTGCTTGCGCTTGTTGATGCCGATGTACTTGCTGACGTACTTGCACTTGTTGAAGCCGATGTGCTTGCTGACGTGCTTGCGCTCGTTGAGGCCGATGTACTTGCTGACGTGCTTGCACTTGTTGATGCCGACGTACTTGCTGACGTGCTTGCACTTGTTGATGCTGACGTGCTAGCCGATGTGCTTGCACTTGTTGATGCGGATGTACTTGCACTTGTTG
>NZ_JAQFJI010000016.1:0-45810 GCF_030440055.1 Streptococcus sp. SO4 | reverse complement strand
CAAAAAATAGGGTGAAAAAACCTTTATTTGTTATGCAAAAAAAATAGAAGATAGGATAGAGAATCACTTTGATGATCTCAATCCTATCTCCTATTCAAATAGTTAGATTACTAACTTAATGACATTGAGCAGATTTGCTTCCTTACTTTTTATTAGTTATTCAAGGCTGCTGCCATTGTAGCTGCAACTTCTGCTTCAAAGTCGTTTGCAGCTTTTTCGATACCTTCACCAACTTCAAAGCGAGCGAACTCAACTACTGAAGCGTTAACTGATTCAAGGTAAGCTTCAACTGTCTTGCTGTCATCCATGATGTAAACTTGTGCAAGAAGTGTGTATGCTTGGTCAACTTTAGTGTTGTCAAGCAAGAAACGATCCATTTTACCTGGGATGATTTTATCCCAGATTTTTTCTGGTTTGCCTTCTGCAGCCAACTCAGCTTTAATATCAGCTTCAGCTTGAGCAATCACTTCATCAGTCAATTGAGCTTTTGATCCATATTTCAAGTGTGGAAGAGCTGGTTTACCAACCATAGCACGGCTTTCATTATCTTGGTCGATAACGTGGTTCAATTGTGCCAACTCATCTTTAACAAATTGCTCATCCAATTCTTTGTATGAAAGAACTGTTGGTTTCATAGCAGCGATGTGCATTGAAATTTGTTTAGCAAGTGCTTCGTCTCCACCTTCGATTACAGAGATAACACCGATACGTCCACCGTTGTGTTGGTATGCTCCGAAGTGTTGTGCATCTGTTTTTTCAATCAAAGCAAAGCGACGGAATGAGATTTTTTCTCCGATAGTTGCTGTTGCAGACACATAAGCCGCTTCAAGAGTTTCACCTGAAGGCATTGTCAAAGCAAGAGCTTCTTCGTTGTTAGCTGGTTTTCCTTCTGCGATCGCTTTAGCTGTTGCGTTTACCAACTCAACAAATTGAGCATTTTTCGCAACGAAGTCAGTTTCAGCATTTACTTCAACAACTGCTGCAACGTTACCATCAACATAAACACCAGTCAAACCTTCTGCAGCAACACGGTCAGCTTTCTTAGCTGCTTTTGCCATACCTTTTTCGCGAAGCAATTCGATCGCTTTTTCGATATCGCCTTCAACTTCAACCAATGCTTTTTTAGCGTCCATAACACCAGCACCAGATTTTTCACGCAACTCTTTAACAAGTTTAGCTGTAATTTCTGCCATTTTGATTCTCCTATATTTTTTAAAAATAGGAGAGCCGGGCTAAGCCCCGCCCTCCTAGGTAATTACTATTTATATGAATTAAGCGTTGTCGCCTTCTACAACTTCAACGATTTCTTCGATTGAGTCTGCTTGAGCTTCTGAAGCTGCAAATTCTGCTTCAACTGCCGCAACAGCATCTTCACCTTGGCGACCTTCGATGATAGCGTCTGCCAATTTAGCTGTAATCAACTTAACTGCGCGGATAGCGTCATCGTTAGCTGGGATGATTACATCGATATCGTCTGGATCTGTGTTTGTGTCAACCATCGCTACAACTGGGATTCCCAATTTTTTAGCTTCTTTAACAGCGATTTGCTCTTTATGTGGGTCAACTACGTACATTACATCTGGAATACGAGGCATATCTTCGATACCACCCAAGAATTTTTCAAGACGTGCACGTTGTTTGTTAAGAAGTGCAACTTCTTTCTTAGGAAGAACTTCAAAAGTTCCATCTTCTTCCATACGTTTGATTTCTTTCAAACGAGCGATACGTTTTTGGATTGTTCCCCAGTTTGTAAGAGTTCCACCCAACCAACGGTGGTTGATGAAGTATTGACCTGAACGTACTGCTTCTTCAGCAACTGCGTCAGCTGCTTGTTTCTTAGTACCAACAAACAATACAACTGCATCATTAGCTGCAGCATCACGCATGAAGTCGTATGCTTGGTCAGCGTATTTTACAGTTTGTTGCAAGTCGATAACGTGGATTCCGTTACGTTCAGTGAAGATGTACTTAGCCATCTTAGGGTTCCAGCGACGAGTTTGGTGACCAAAGTGTACACCAGCCTCAAGAAGTTGTTTCATTGAAATTACTGCCATGAGTATTTCTCCTTTTTGTTTTTTTCCTCTTCTTGATTTCAGCTTGCAAAACGACCCGAAGGCAACAGCTTCACAATTCATCAAGAATGAGTATTATCGTTTACACGACAAGTTACATTGTATCATAGTTGAGCCTTTTTTTCAAGTAATTTTGCTAGTTTTTCCTTCATAACCTAACTTCCCAACAGAAATTTTAAAAAAATTTATTAACTTTAAATAAAAAAACATCCCAACATAAATTGTTACTGCTAAATGTGCAATAACCGCTTATGTTGAGATTCAGATAAATACAAAATATTTCGAGTTGATAACTTAAATATTTTGATATGAAAGAATCTACTTTATATTTTTTGATAGCAAGTGTCATATCTTCATACTCTATGTTATCAAAAAAACAATTACTAAAGATTAAACTTGCCAATAAGTCTTTGACTTTCTACTTGCTACTTCGAAGTTTCTTCCGGATTTTATAGGCTATATTAAACAAGAAATACAATGAGCTAGTTGGGAAATTAAACTCACCAGCAAATTCCTCGATAGTGGGATTAAACTTAGATTTAAAATTAAATAACCCACCCTCTAAATTATTTTCAATTCCACCCATATTATGAGTCTCTGCTCCACGTTCAAATGAATGCTGAACAGTCTCAAACCATGTAGGAATAGCAGGTTGATAATGTCTAAATTCCTCATTCATTCCAGCATATAAGTTTTCAGAAGTTTTCCCAAATTCGATGGTTAAAGTTCCAGACAATGGAACGACACTGTCCCCTCTATCAATATGGCTCTTAAGAAAAGAAATTTCTTCCTCTAATCGTTTTCTCTCTTGCTGATTCTCTTTTATTTTGCCTTCTTTCGTTTTATCAGTAAATTTCTGCGCTATTTTAAGATTCTTTTCGAGTTGCTGCTCAACTTCTTTCAGTCTATTAGGTAAATCTAAGTAGCTCAGTGTGATAAAAGAGTGATCAGGATAAGTAGTCAGTAACTTCTGATAATAATCTTTGCCTCGTAAACTGATATTCTTACGAGACTCTGTTTTCTTCATTAAAAATGAAAATTCATCTAATAAGTCGAGTCCACCGAATTTCACTTCCAATCCTTTATTTCTTGCAGTTCGGATTGCCTGTCTAGTAGACTTGGATAGTTGATCTAGCGAGAAGTTTTCTTTATGAATATTAGCTTGAAAACGAGGTTGTATGTTTTCTGCCATATCCTTTGTCAAACCTGTCCAATGAACTTTGTTTTTTTGCAATTCCTCAACAATTTCAAAAGTTTTAGAATTTTGAATAGTTTCTTGGTCGATAAGACTTCGACTGATAAACAAACTTGGATCAAATTTAATCATTATTGCATGGCTTTTTTTAGCAAGTTTTTTCAATGTTAAAAGCACAAATTTCAGAAGTTCTTTATCTTCATAATTAATAACTGGGCCTCTTGGAATATAGAACATGGAAAATCCTAATGGAAGAGGCTGAATTAAGATGTTCGCTACTCCAACTAGTTGATTCTCTTTATAAAATCCAACTCTCTCATTCCCCCAAGTATCCTTTATCTTGGCCCAATCACTACTCTGCAATAAATTCCCTTGAGGATGATTTTTCAAAAATAAATCCCACTCTTGAACATCAACATTCATTTTATAAGTAAACATAATTCCAGTACCAACTCTCTTAAAATCTTGTTATTATTTCGTTAGATAAACATATTTATTCTAGCTACATATCTGATAATTTTCATCCCATCTTTCATTCCATAATGACAAAAACATTCTGATGAAAATTTTTTATTAATACTATACAAAGGGTGAGATTCATAAAACCTCACCCTAAATTTAATAATAATTAATATGTTAGTTTGGATAAATGTATCTTACTGTACCACGTGATGCTGTAGGATTAAACCATCCACGATAATTTCCGATTGGTTGAGTTCCACTACCATCATAGTTACATTCAGAAACTTGAATACGAGTTGATGATTCAACTGCTGTAACAACTGCTACATGTCCGTATCCTCCATCATCCCATGAAGCAATTGCTCCAACTTGTGGTGTAGAACCTGTACGGAAACCTGCTGCTGCTGCACTAGTAGCCCACTGACCACCATTACCCCAATAATCACCAGCCCATGGAGCCAAGGTCTTAGCACCCCATGTACATTGACCTACAGGGTAACTTGAAGCGTTTGAACTATAAGTTGGTCGTTGACTTACAGTAGTTGCTGCAGGTGTGTAGCTTGATTCATCATCTGATGATGAAGATGATGAAGAACTTGAAGTTGCTTGTACTTGTGCTGCAAAAGTTGTGTTAGCTGAAGCTGCAAGTGATTGTTGTTGACTTGCTTGTTTAGCTTTATAAGCTGCCTCTGCCTCTGCTGCTGCTTTGGCTTCTGCCTCTGCTGCTGCTTTTTTCTCTAGCAAGCTAGCTTTTTCGTTTTCTGCTGTAGCTTTTTCAGCTGCAAGATTTAACTCAGCTACTTTCAATTCTGCTTGTTTTGTTGTCAAAGCTTGAGCATCGTCAGCAAGCGTTTGTTGGTTAGCAATGACTGTATTGATTGCTTCGTTGTTTGCAACTTGTTTTTCAGAAATAGCTTTCTTATCTTCTTTTTGTTGCTGCAACATTTTATTGTTTGCTGATACGATTTCACTCATAGCTGCTACACGAGAAATAGCTTCTGTAATTGAGTCAGAGTTAATAATCGTATTGATATAACTTGTAGCAGTTCCGTTCGTTTGTGCACTACGAGCTTGGTTTTCAAGTGATTCATTACGTGCTACGATATTTTTTGAAAGCTCTGCGATTTCACCTTCAAGTTTTTTAGATTCTTCTTGAAGTTTTTCGTTTTCAGATTGTAATTTTTCTTGCTCTGATTGAATAGCTGAAACTTTAGTTTGAATTTCGTCTACTTGTTTTTGAGCTTCTTTCTGTTGAGCTGTCAAGTTACTAATTTTACTATCTTGAGCAGCAATCTTTTCATCTGTTGTATTTGCTTTAACACTTGAAAGAACAGCTCCTTGTGAGACCAATACTGTACTTAACAAAAGTGATGCTAGGATTTTTTTCTTCATAAGTGTGAATACTCCTTCTTTTACGACAATACTAGTATATCAAAAAAAGGCCTAATAAATATTACGCCTTTATTACAGTTTTGTTTCTTTCTTATAGATATATTTTTTCAAAAATAAACTGGAAAACTAACATCCAGAGACAGTTTAATATCATTGACGGAACTAGACCATAAACGATAAAAACTGTTATACTTTCAGCAGTTAAACCAATCATTTGCGCTAGAAGAAAACTGCCAAACTCAAAAGAGAAAGTCATCATTAAAATAGCTAATAGTCGAGTCCATCTATTTGACAAAATAACTGAGTTGCTTTTATACACTATTGCTCCAATAATCACAAATAGAAGACTAGCGATTCCAATCAAATGGAAGAAATAAATATCATATATAAGCCCTAGAACTAGGCAATAAGCTAAAAACAGATACTCAGATACTTCTATTGTTTCAAACAACAAGAAGATGAAGATAAAGTGGCTCACAATTTGAAAATGTGGAAAAAAACTATTTACAAATTGCCCTAAATGACTGTCTATTAAGACAACTATAGGCAAGAGTAAAAACATCCCTATCTGCTTCAACAGTCTCATGATGGATTCCCCACTAACTCTACGACTTTTAGGTTCATTGGATCGGCATGGAGTTTAACCATAACTTCTCTTGTGAGATAGTCACTACTATGGGTAACTGATACAACCTCCCCTACGGGAATATCTGTAGTTTTAAAGTTGCCCAGACCTCCTGTAACTACCTTGTCTCCTTGGCTGATATCACTACTACTATTTAACTGGCTTATTTTAAGCAAGTCTTTTTCTTTGTCGTACCCAATGATAATGCCATATATACTAGTAGAACCGTGTTGGATTTTAACGGATATTTTCTCCGTATTTTCCGCATTGGTCAATAAGTTGACCACAGTAGAGTTATCTTCAACCTTTCCCACGCTTCCAATCAGTCCTCCACCAGCAATCACAAGCATATTGCTTGTCACGCCTTGTTGAGAACCTGCATCAATTGTCAACTCTTGTTTCCAGGTTGCAGGAGTTCTCATGATGACGTCAGAAGCAATTAACTTGGTTGCATTCAATTTTGACTTCATATCCAATAACTGACGTAGTTGCTCATTTTCTTCCTTCAAACTGTCTGCTTCATTCGTTTCCTTCTTCATCTGATAGAGTTCTTTTTTGAGAGTTTCATTCTCGTTATAGGTTCTGGTCAAACGACCTAAATCAGATTTTACGGAAGAAAGCCATTGAAAAGGCTTTTGCACTATTCTATCGACTAATGAAATGCCATCTCCAGCTTTTGTTACAACTGCACTTGATTGTGTTGTTACTAAAAAAACGGATACTACTAATACAACGACAAATAGAACAATGATATATTTTGATTTTTTAAAACGGTTCATACCTCTACCTTATATTACATTCTAAGATTTTAGCAAAAATAGAATTGCACCCAATACACAAACAAATAATAGCGCTATACTGTCTCTGTTCATCCAATTTAACTGTCGATACTGACTGCGGCCATTTCCACCTTGATAGCCTCTAGCTTCCATGGCTGTAGCAAGAGAATCCGCTCGTTTCAAACTGGTAGCGAACAAAGGAATCAAAATAGGAATCATAGCCTTAACCTTTTGAATTACATTTCCTTCTCCAAAATCTACACCACGCGCCTTTTGAGCATTCATAATGCGAATCGTATCATCCATCAAGGTTGGTACAAAGCGCAAACTCATAGACAACATGAGCCCAATCTCATGAACTGGAACCTTAAATCTTTTTAAAGGTCCAAGCAAGGATTCAACCGCTGTTGCCAAGCTCAATGGCATGGTTGTCAAGGTTAGCAAGGTTGAGAAAAAAATAATCAACACAAAACGACAAAAAATAATTCCTGCCTGCTCAATACCATAGCTTGTAATTTTTATAAATCCCATCTCGAACAAGACGTGACCACCAGAGATAAAGAACAGTTGAAAAAGGGTTGTAAAAGCAATCAGAAAAAACATAGACCGCAAACCTTTTATAAAAAAAGATAAGGGAACTTCTGATAAAACGACAAATATGCCTGTTGCAATGAAGAGTATGAGATTTGTAATTGGATTATTGGCCCAAAAAGCGATGATGATCAATAAAATCATTGCTACTAACTTACTACGAGGATCCAAACGATGAATAATCGAATTTCCTGGTATGTATCGACCTAAAATCATATTATCCATTGATAAACTCCTTAAACTCCTCTATCGTTATCGGCAATTGTTCGAAAGAAATTCCTCTGTCAGCTAGCCTTTGAGCAAATCGTGTGATTTTAGGAACACCCAATTGGATTTTTTCCATAAATTCGACATTTTGAAAGACAAGACTTGGCTTCCCACCCTTAACTAGTTTCCCTTTTTCCATCACATAAACTTGGTCAGCAAATTCAGCCACATCATCCATAAGGTGAGTTACTAAAACAATTGTTATGCCATCTTGATGAAGCTTTTTAAACAAGGCCATCAACTCTTTCCGACCAATTGGATCCAAACCAGCTGTTGGTTCGTCTAAGACCAAAATGCTAGGCTCCATCGCCAAAATTCCAGCAATAGCAACCCGTCTCATTTGTCCACCTGAGAGTTCAAATGGACTTCGTTCAAAGAGTGATTCATCGATTCCTACTAAAGCTAGTTTTTCACGCGCGATAGCTTCTGCCTCTTCTACAGAAACTCCAAAATTTTGAGGTCCAAAAGCCACATCTTTTAGGACAGTTTCCTCAAAAATTTGGTTCTCTGCAAACTGAAATACCAAACCAACTTGCTTGCGAATTTGACGAATTTGCTTATTGACAGATGTTGATGTAATTAATGTATCAAAGACACGAACACTTCCCTCTGTAGGAACCAACAAACCATTCAAAAGTTGAAGGATTGTAGACTTTCCGCTTCCTGTATGCCCAATAATCGCAGTATAAGAGCCATCCTCTATTGACAAACTGACATCTGACAAAGCAGCTGAAGCAAAGGGTGTTCCTTCCTGATACGTATAACTAACATTGTCTAGAATAATTCCCATAAAGCCTCCTCAAGTTCCTCCTCCGTTAGATAGAACTCTGGCAAGTCCAAACCACTGGTACGTAGCGATTCTCTTAATTGGTTGACAAAGGGTTGATCTAAGCCAATTTGATCTAAATCTGATCTAGAAAATAACTCTCTAGGAGTGCTAGTTGACTCGACTTCTCCTTTTTTCATCACCAAAACTCTGTCACTCATGGCCACCTCATCCAGATCATGCGTAATGGAGATGACTGTCATCTGATGGTCTTTGCGAATCTTCTGGACTATCTTAATCAACTCTAATCGTCCCTCAGGGTCCAACATACTTGTAGCCTCATCCAAGATTAAAATATCTGGTCGCAGAGCAACAACACCTGCAATAGCTACTCTCTGCTTCTGACCTCCTGACAAGCGAGCTGGTTCCTTTTTAGCAAATTCAGCCATCCCAACCAATGATAAAGCCTCAGAAACGCGTTTCTTCATCTCTTCAAGTGGGATTCCTTGATTTTCCAGTCCAAAAGCAACGTCGTCTTCAACAGTTGCTCCTACGAATTGGTTATCAGGATTTTGAAAGACCATACCAATCTTACGTCTTTTTTCCCAGACATTTTCTGGAGTTAGGCAATCACCGTCTATCCAAATTTCTCCAGATTCAGCCTCGAGCAAACCATCAATCAAGCGAACTGTCGTTGATTTTCCACTACCATTATGACCAACGATAGACAACCATTCTCCACGTTTCACGTGAAACGAAAGGTTATGAACATCATAATGTTCTTGATCTGCCTGATATCGAAAAGACAGATCTTTTATCTCAATAATCGATTCCATATCTAACGAAAGGTTCCTTTAAACAAATATGCGCTTCCCTTGAAATAATCATAACCAGAATAAACTGTGAAGAATAAGGCAATATAAAGAGTTATCTGACCAAGCACATTCCAGTGAAGTAGCAAGAATATAATCGCAAACATCTGACTAAATGTCTTGATTTTTCCAGGCATAGCAGCAGCTAGAACAGTACCTCCTGTTTCAACTAAGAGCAAGCGCAAACCAGTGACTGCAAGTTCACGGCAGATAATAACTGCTACCACCCAAGCTGGTGCCATCTTTAGACCGACCAACATGATAAAGGCTGACATGACCAATAATTTATCAGCCATTGGATCTGCAAATTTACCAAAATTACTAACCACTTGCCATTTTCTAGCTAAATAACCATCTAGATAATCAGTGATACTGGCAATAGCAAAAATAACTGCTGCTATTTTATGTAACACAGGAGATGGCCCAACTGATAGAAGGAGAATAAAAATCGGAATAAATAAAATTCTACCAAGCGTAAGCATATTAGGAATATTCTCTTTTTTCATGTTATCCTTCCTTTAGTTTGAACTTAATGTTAGAGTAATCCAACCAGTTTGACCAGTTAATTTTGAAGTGTCAATTTCCTTATTATCAATTTTCACCGATACTCCTTTAACAACACCCAATGTTATGGTTACTGGAGATCCTTTAGAGATGGTTGTTTTGGCTGTTTTATTATTAGGTTCAAGAGTCACTCCTCCTGCTAAATCAGTATCCGAAACACTAATCCAGCTTGTTGTATCTGTTACAGATAAGTGAAGATCCGCAGAATCTTTAGATGTCTTATATTCCACTGACAAAGTATCTCCCTGACCTGAAACAGTCAAAGTAGTTGCCTCACTCGAACTTGATGAACTAGTAGCTTGACTACTACTTGATGCTACACTACTAGAGCTACTTGTTGAACTCACAACACTATAAGTTGCTGCAGAAGATGCAGTTGGTTGGGTTTGAATATAATTCCACACATAGTAGGTTACAAAAATTAAAATTGATAAAGAAAAAAGAACAAAGTAAAATAGCGGGAGAAATGAATTTTTCTTTCGATTAGACCGTCTACGTCCTGAAAGTTCAATCTCATCTACATCAACTTCTTCATAAGTAATCATACTTCCCGAATCATAGGCATCTAGAACGATATTTTCATCTAATTCAACAGCCCAAGCATACTTTCTCAAAAATGAACGAGCATAAAAAGTACTCGGTAGTTTGTCAAAATCATCTGACTCCATTGCCTCCAACAAATCCAGCTGAATATCTGTCTTTCTGTGCAATTCCTCTAAGCTCAGTCCTTGGTTAATTCTTGCAAGACGTAAGACCTCACCAATTGTTTTTTTTCTCATACTTAACATTCCTTCTTTCTAGTGTATTTTCTAGCGATTATATCGGGAAAATTGTATAATCAACCATATCGCTATTATCTATCAAATCATGTCCAGCCTCTAGAACATCGTCTAAAGTAATTTCCTGCAAAAGTTTAGGAAGGTCAAACAGGGTAGAACCTGTATCGGTTGGATGATACTGAGTAGCAATGTATTCAAGGGAATCCATACTATGAAGAAATTCTCCATACATCTCAGTTTTTACAATATCCAAGTGATCCTCAGTTACATCCTCATCTTTCATAAAATTGCGAATAGCTTTGCGAAATTGATGAGAAAGTGCCACAGGTTCCTTTGTATCCATTGTTAATATCACAAAATGGAAACGAGGATCAACTTCTATTTCTAGAGACAGGGAAGCATCCAGTTTACCTGTCTCATATAATTTTTGAAATCTTTGTGAAGTCCAACCAAACATCATTGTAAACAACAATTTCAATAAAAGATGATAACGATACTGATCTCGATTTCCGATATCTTCATTTCCTCTAATACCGATTGCTAATTTTGGAGAAGCCACCTCCATCCGTAAACTTTCAGTAGTCTTTACAGGATGTAAAGGTATTTGTTCTCTCTTAAACTCATGTTTTTTTTCTTGAGGATGAGATTTCTTAGCAAAATAATCTTCAAGCAGTTCAAAATCAAAATTCCCCACTAAAAAGATATTACTATTGACAGGTCTGTAAAACTCTTTAAAGTTCTCTTTTAAATCCCCCAAACAAATAGCATCAATAGAGTTTTCACTACCAACAATATCTGAAGCTAAAGGACTTTCTGGATAGAGATTTGCCAAAGTCTTGAAAAATAGACAAGAATCCGGATCATCCTGATACATCTCTCTTTCCTGCTGAATGATATCCTTTTCGCGCTCCACAGATTCTTCAGTCATATTGAAAGTAGTGACAAGTTCTTCTAGCAAATCTAAACACTCTAGAACATTTTCAGAAGTCGAGAAAAGATAGCTAGTGTTCGTAAAGCTCGTAAAGGCATTACTTTCAGCACCCAACTCTGTAAAAGCTGCCATAACATCTCCAGAATCTTCTCTTTCAAAAAGCTTATGTTCTAAGAAATGAGCGATTCCTTGTGGATATTGTTGTAAGTCCTTATCACCCACTGTAAACCTTGTGTCAACAGAACCAACTTGGACACTTACAACACCATAAACCTCGTTAAAGTCCTTTTTAGGTAGTAAAGTAACTGTCAAACCATTTTCTAAGCTAGTTTGATACAAAGTTTCTTTTACAGCAGGATAATATTTCTTTTGAAAAGTAGGTCTGGTCATTCTGCTCCTTCCATAAAATAAATAGCCTGCAACTTAAAACTGTTTGCTGCTTCACAAATTGCTTCTCTATCAACTTGTTCAAGCTTATCGATTAAAGTTTTTGTGTCAAGATTCGCTTTTCCAAAAAAAGTTGACAGATAATATTTATCGACGATAGAATCTTGATTATCCTGAGCTAGTAGTAAAGAGCGACGAATCATTTGTTTGGTCTGATCAATTTCCTTATCTGTAAACTTGCCATTTTTTATGTCAAGTAACTGATGATTCATCAATTTTCTTACTTTATTTCGATTTTGCCGATCAATTCCAGCAAACAATCGTAAAAATCCACTAAAGAGATCCAAATGACTTGATACCGTATAGGCCAGTCCTTCTTTTTCTCGCACTTGGGTAAATAGTTTCGAATGAGGAAAGGCTCCTAAAAGACCATTGACAAGAAGCACTGCCATCTGTTCTTCATCACCATATGCCACTGAACTATGGTAGCCCATCTCTAAAACAGACTGTCCTAATCTCTTTCTAACAATACCTTCTCTAAGAATATTAGAATAGGGTTGCTGATATTGAATGTTTACAGCTGATTTACGACCTGTTAAAGGAAATTTATGTAAAAACTCTAAAACTTCAATTTCATTAAAATCACCTAGGAAGAAAATATCTATTTGGTTTTCTTTTAGCATTTTTTGATAGCTTGAAAAACATGTTTTTGAAGTCTCCTCTGAAATTCTAGAAATCAAATCTTTAGGAACTAGCTGCATTGATTCTTCTTGGAAAAACAATTGATCTAACTCTTTATGTGCAAAGAAGAATGGGTCTTCCAATTCTGATTCTAGCCTTGATAAGATCTGTTTTTTCTCGATGTCAAAAGCATTTTTCTCAAATCCATCCTCATCCGACAATGGTGTAAACAGAACCTGGTGCAGTAATTCTAAAATTTGAGAAGTTAATACGTTTTTCTTACTTAAAAATTCATCACGCACATAGGTAATATTCAAATCCACAAGATGACTTTGTCCCCTTCGATAGGCGTGCGCTGACAAATCAGTTCCATACAAGGTTGATAAACGTTTTCTAAACAGTTGAGCAGTTGGATAACTTTGGTTGGCAGTTTCAAGCATACTGGCACTTAACATGCGACTTGAAATTGAATCCAAAGACAATGGAGCTGTGAAACGCACAGTAATTTTATTGGTTTTAAATTTTTTTGATTGTATAAAATGCACTGCAATTCCAGGTACTAACTCCATCTCTTACCTCCTTCTACATAGAGTTCTATTATACCATGAAAAGAGAAAATTTTCTTGTTCTCTTTACCCCTTTTAAAATTAAAAACGCTTTCATTTCTAACGAATTTACCTCTGCCATTTCAAGGTAAAATATGGTATAATACCAAAGATTGAGGTGAACTATGGAATACAAATTATTTGAAGAATTTATCACTCTCCAAGCTCTCTTGAAAGAACTTGGTATTATACACAGTGGCGGAGCCATTAAATCCTTTTTAGCTAACCATCTTGTCTACTTTAATGGCGAATTGGAAAATCGTCGTGGGAAAAAAGTAAGAATCGGGGACTCCATCGACATTCCTGATATGAAAATACAAATCATTCTGACGCAACCGAGCTTAGAAGAACAGGAAGAATATCTCCAAGAAAAACTTGAGAAAGAACGTGTGACTAAACTTGTCAAAGAAATGAATAAGACGGTCAAAAAAAAGCCAACAAAAAAGACCCCGAAAGCTAAAACAAAAAGTGCACCACGTTTCCCAGGTAGATAAGTATGTGGCTAAAAAACTTATCCATCAAGCAATTTAGAAACTATCAGGATACCGAAATTGAATTTAATCCTAAATTAAATGTATTTGTGGGTCGAAATGCTCAAGGAAAAACTAATCTTCTGGAAAGTATTTACTTTTTAGCTTTAACTAGAAGTCATCGGACAAAGACAGATAAGAATTTAATTCGATTTGAAGAAGAACAACTTCAAGTTTCTGGAATTCTTCAAAAACGAACGGCTACTGTACCACTTGAGATTGACTTAACCCCAAAAGGTCGGATTACGAAAGTCAATCACTTAAAGCAAGCTCGGCTATCTGACTATATTGGACACATGAATGTTGTTCTATTTGCACCCGAAGATTTACAACTTGTCAAAGGAGCACCTGCTATCCGACGTAAGTTTATAGATATGGAACTAGGACAAATCAAACCCATATACTTGTCAGATTTGTCAAGCTACAATCATGTGCTCAAACAAAGAAATACCTACTTAAAGTCAGCGAATCAGATTGACGAAACATTTTTATCTGTTCTAGATGACCAGCTAGTAGACTACGGTTATCGGGTGATGGTCCACAGAGAAGAATTTATCAAAAAAATGGAATCTTTTGGTCGTAAAAAACACTTTGATATTTCGGACAAATTAGAAGAGTTGTCAATTCGTTATCAACCATCTGTAAACTTCACTGACAAGGAAAAACTAGCAGAATCTTTTTATGCAGCACTTCAAAAAAGTAGAGCAAGAGATTTATTTAAGAAGAATACTGGAGTTGGTCCTCATCGGGACGATATGATTTTCTTAATCAATGGAATGGACGCAAGCTTTGGAAGTCAAGGACAACATCGTAGCCTTGTTCTTTCTATTAAACTAGCTGAAATTGAATTAATGGAGAGCATTACAAAAGAATCGCCTATACTTTTACTTGACGATGTTATGAGTGAACTTGACAATACTCGTCAACTTAAATTATTAGAAACTATATCTCAAAATATTCAAACCTTTATTACAACAACTAGTTTAGAGCATCTTCAAAACTTACCTGATAATCTCAGTATATTTAATGTAAATAGCGGTCAATTATCTGTAAACTGATATTTACATTAATGTAAACAATAAAAAATCTCCTGTTTTACAGGAGATTTTTTATTACATTGAGTAGTTTGGTGCTTCATTTGTGATTTGCACATCGTGTGGATGGCTTTCTTTTAGACCTGCACCAGACATTTCGATAAATTGAGCATTGTCATGCAATTCTTTAAGGTTAGCTGCACCACAGTAACCCATACCAGATCGGATACCACCAATCATTTGGAATACGATATCAGCTGCTGCTCCTTTATATGCAACACGACCTTCAATTCCTTCTGGAACAAGTTTGTTTGCTTCATTGACTGAGCCTTGGAAGTAACGGTCACTTGAACCCTTCTTCATAGCAGCGATTGAACCCATACCACGGTATGTCTTGAACTTACGTCCTTGGAAGATTTCAGTTTCTCCTGGAGCTTCATCTGTTCCTGCAAACATTGATCCAAGCATTACTGCATTTCCACCAGCAGCAAGGGCTTTAACAATATCTCCAGAATACTTGATTCCACCATCAGCAATGATTGTTTTGCCATATTCACGTGCAACTGCTGCTGCATCATAGATAGCTGTAACTTGTGGAACTCCTACACCTGCGATAACACGAGTTGTACAGATTGAACCTGGCCCAATACCAACTTTAACAACATCAACTCCTGCTTCATAAAGAGCACGTGCACCTTCAGCAGTGGCAATATTTCCGGCAATTAGTGTACGGTCTGGGAAGTGGGCACGGATTTCAGCAATTTTACGAAGAACACCTGCTGAGTGACCATGGGCAGTATCGATAACAATGGCATCTGCTCCTGCTTCAAAGAGGGCTTCAGCACGTTCAAATGTATCAGAAGTGACACCTACCGCACCAGCAACTAGAAGACGACCAAACTCATCTTTAGCTGCATTTGGAAACTCTATCACTTTTTCAATATCTTTAATCGTTATCAAGCCAGAAAGACGACCTTCTTCATCAACCAAAGGAAGTTTTTCAATACGGTGTTCTTGAAGAATGCTCTCAGCTGTTTCAAGATCTGTTCCAACAGGAGCAGTAACAAGATTCTCGCTGGTCATATGATTTGAGATTGGTTGATTGTAATCTGAAATAAAACGAAGGTCTCGGTTTGTTAAAATACCAACCAATTTACGATTTTCAAGAGTTTCAACCACTGGAACACCACTGATACGGTAACGTCCCATGAGTTCATCTGCTTCTGCAATTGTATGCTCTGGAGTCAAGAAGAATGGATCAATGATAACACCATTTTCAGAACGTTTTACCTTACGAACTTCATCTGCCTGCTGTTCAATAGACATATTTTTATGGATAACACCAAGACCACCTGCACGCGCAATAGCAATAGCCATTTGGCTTTCTGTTACAGTATCCATGGCTGCTGTAATAATTGGGATATTTAAAGTCAAATTATCTGCCAATTTTGTTGTTAAATCCGCATCATTAGGCAATACATGACTCTCTGCTGGAATAAGCAATACATCATCAAAGGTAAAACCTTTTTTCAAAAATTTAGTGTCCCAATTAGACATTGAAGTTTCCTCTTTTCTTTCTTTTTGAGCTTGACGCTTTTTGTATTGTATCTATCATACCATTCTATGAAAATTTGTCAATTATATTGATAATAGATAATGTAAAAAACTATCCCTTTAATTTTAAAGAAGAGATAGTTTTAGAGTTCGTATTTTATCTATTAATGAAAGTAATTTAGACCCATTGCTGATTTTACTTCTGATAGCGTTTGGCCAGCAACTTCCCGAGCTTTTTCACTACCTTTTTGTAACATATTATACACTTCACCCATATCTTTAGCATATTCTAGGCGACGTTCACGGATTGGACCAAGTTCACGTTCTAGGATTTCAAGTAGATACCGTTTTGTCTTAACATCACCTAGACCTCCACGTTGATAATGCTCTTTCATGTCAGCAATTTCTTGAGCATCTTCAGGACGTCCGAATACGTCTAAGTAATGGAAAACCATATTTCCTTCAATCTTACCTGGATCCTCAACACGAATGTGATCTGGATCTGTATACATACTCATTACTTTCTTACGCAAAGTATCTGCATCATCTGACAAGTAGATACCATTATTAAGCGATTTAGACATTTTGGCATTTCCATCAAGACCAGGTAAGCGACCTGCTCCTTCATTTTCAGGATAAATTCCTTCCGGTTCTACTAAAACATCACAATTATAGGCATGATTGAATGAACGCACAATCTCACGCGTTTGTTCAATCATCGGTTTTTGGTCTGTACCTACAGGAACATAGTTAGCCTTAAAAGCTGTGATATCTGCTGCTTGAGCAATTGGATAAACTAAAAATCCAGTTGGAATACTTTCTCCAAATCCTTTCTGAGCAATTTCTGTCTTTACAGTAGGATTACGCTCCAGACGAGCCAAAGACACTAGATTCATATAATACATAGACAACTCTGCCAATTCTGGAATTTGACTTTGAATGAAAATCGTTGATTTATTAGGATCTAATCCCACTGCAAGATAGTCCAAAGCAACATTCCCAATAGACTCTACAATAGTTTGTGGATCTTTTGCATGGTCAGTTAAAGCTTGCTGGTCAGCCAAAAAAACAAACATGTCATATTTATCTTCTTGCTGTAATAAGACACGATTTTTTAAGCTACCAACGTAGTGCCCAATATGTAATTTCCCCGTTGGACGATCTCCTGTTAAAATAATGGGTTTATTCATCTTATTCTCCTTTGATATAGTCCTTTCAATTATAGCATTTTTTTGATAAAAAGACAGGTAATTTTTTTTATCAAATAATTACGATTTTAACTCCTCAACTGTAAACTATCTGTAAATATCCTTTACAAATAATTGACAGATAAAAATTTGAATATTTGCTGATTTTCTAGTAGAATTAGAGTATTACATATAATAGGAGAAAAAAATTGCTAACAGTATCTGATGTTTCACTACGTTTTAGTGATCGCAAACTTTTTGATGAGGTCAACATCAAATTTACAGAAGGAAACACCTATGGTTTAATTGGTGCTAACGGTGCAGGTAAATCAACATTTTTAAAAATCTTAGCTGGGGATATTGAACCTACAACTGGTCATGTTTCTCTTGGACCTGATGAACGTCTTTCTGTGCTTCGTCAAAATCACTTTGACTATGAGGATGAACGTGTTATTGATGTTGTTATCATGGGTAATGAAAAACTATACAACATCATGAAAGAAAAAGATGCTATCTATATGAAAGCAGACTTTACTGATGAAGATGGAGTTCGTGCAGCTGAGCTTGAAGGTGAATTTGCTGAACTAGGTGGTTGGGAAGCTGAGAGTGAAGCTTCACAACTCTTGCAAAACTTGAATATCCCTGAAGATCTTCATTATCAAAATATGAGCGAACTCGCAAATGGAGACAAAGTGAAAGTACTCCTTGCTAAAGCTCTATTTGGTAAACCAGATGTCCTTCTTTTGGATGAGCCGACCAACGGTTTGGATATCCAATCTATTACTTGGTTAGAAGATTTCTTGATTGACTTTGATAACACTGTTATTGTCGTATCCCATGACCGTCACTTCTTGAACAAAGTATGTACTCACATGGCCGACCTTGACTTTGGAAAAATCAAACTCTATGTCGGAAACTACGACTTCTGGAAAGAATCTTCTGAGCTTGCTGCTAAATTGCTAGCAGACCGTAATGCTAAAGCAGAAGAAAAAATTAAGCAACTCCAAGAATTCGTTGCTCGTTTCTCTGCTAATGCTTCTAAATCAAGACAAGCAACATCACGTAAGAAAATGCTTGATAAGATTGAACTTGAAGAAATTGTGCCATCCAGTCGTAAATATCCTTTTATCAACTTTAAAGCTGAACGTGAAATCGGAAACGATCTCTTGACAGTAGAAAATCTATCTGTCAAGATTGATGGTGAAACTATTCTTGACAACATCAGCTTTATCTTGCGTCCAGGTGACAAGACAGCTCTTATCGGTCAAAACGACATTCAAACAACTGCATTGATTCGTGCGATCATGGGTGATATCGACTATGAAGGAACTGTCAAGTGGGGGGTTACAACTAGTCGCTCTTACTTACCAAAAGACAATTCAGCTGATTTTGCTGGGAGTGAATCCATCCTTGACTGGCTCCGTCAATTTGCAAGTAAAGAAGAAGATGACAATACCTTCTTGCGTGGTTTCCTTGGTCGTATGCTCTTCTCTGGAGATGAGGTTAACAAACCTGTAAACGTCTTGTCAGGAGGAGAAAAGGTGCGCGTGATGCTATCGAAACTCATGCTTTTGAAATCAAATGTTCTAGTACTTGACGATCCTACTAATCACTTAGATTTGGAATCTATTTCAAGTTTGAACGATGGATTGAAAAACTTCAAAGAATCAATCATCTTCGCCAGTCATGACCATGAATTCATTCAAACATTGGCTAACCACATTATTGTCCTATCTAAAAACGGTGTAATCGACCGTATCGATGAAACCTATGATGAATTCTTAGAAAATGCTGAAGTACAAGCAAAAGTCAAAGAACTTTGGAAAGACTAAATAATACTTTAAAGCTCAGTTGGATTAACCAACTGAGTTTTCTAACATTCTATGAGGTAACATGAAAACATTTTTCAGAAACTATTGGACCTATCTTATTTCTTTCATTATTCCCCTAGTAATTATATTCGGAGTCTATCTTTCTCAAGGTATCTACTGGAATAGTGATACTTCACCTTTATTGGGGGATGGATTTCATCAATATGTTATTTTTGATCTAAATCTTCGTAATATTTTACATGGGAGTGATAGTCTATTTTATACTTTTACCAGTGGTCTAGGTCTCAATTTTTATGCCTTGTCCAGTTATTACCTTGGTAGTTTTCTATCTCCTCTTGTTTATTTTTTTGATGTATCAAGCATGCCAGATGCAGTTTATCTTTCAACCTTGTTGAAATTTGGCTTGATAGGTCTGTCAACCTTTTTTAGCTTGAGTATAATATTCAAAAATCTACCAGCCCCACTCAGATTATCTTTATCTACCTCATATGCATTAATGAGCTTTACAGTTAGTCAACTTGAGATTAAAACCTGGTTAGATGTTTTTATTTTAATCCCCTTAATTTTAACTGGTTTACATCTACTCATAACGGAAAAAAAACGTATTCTATACTTTACAAGTTTGTCAATATTATTTATCCAAGATTACTATTTTGGTTATATGACTGCCCTGTTTTTGGTAGTTTGGTATTTTTGCCAACTTTCCTGGGATTTTAAAAGTCGCAAGTATTCTTTCCTTGATTTTTTCCTAACATCCTTACTCGCTGGTTTAACAAGTTTCATCATGACACTCCCAACCTTGTTTGATTTAAGAACTCATGGTGAAAAACTAACCGCTATTACAAAAATAAAAACAGATGCCAGTTGGTATCTAGATCTGTTTGCTAAACAATTCATTGGTGCTTTCGATACAACTAAATATGGTTCCATCCCAATGATTTTTGTTGGCCTCCTTCCTTTTATATTAACAATTGTATTCTTTACATTAAAATCAATTAAGTTTCACGTGAAACTATGCTATGCAACTCTACTCATTATCATCATTGCTAGTTTTTATCTAGAAGCCTTAGATTTATTTTGGCAAGGAATGCACGCGCCAAATATGTTTCTTCATCGCTATGCGTGGATTTTCTCTACTCTTTTGATTTATATATCTGCGGAAGTTTTAAATAGATTTAAGGATATTAAGTTATGGAATATTTTATTCTCAATAACTTTACTTTTATCTGGCTATCTGGCAACCATTTATTTTAAAAATCATTATTCCTTTTTAACTAAACTAAATATACTCTTAACGCTTGAATTCTTAGTGGTATACTTACTGTTATTATTAGCACTTATTAAAAAACTGATTTCTCTAAAAATCTTTTCAATTCTTATTTTGATCTTTACAGTAAGTGAAATTAGTTTTAATGCTTCATCTCAACTAAATGGAATTACGAAAGAATGGGGATTTGCTTCTCGTAGTACCTATGATAAAGATATTCCAAGTATGGAAGCTATTTTGGAGTATACCAAACAGCAACCAGATACATTTACACGAACTGAAAAGTTACAAACTCAAACTGGAAACGATAGCATGAAATTTAACTACAATGGCATCTCACAATTTTCATCTGTTCGTAATCGTTCTGCAAGTACAACGTTAGATAAGTTGGGTTTTAAATCTTCAGGTACCAACCTTAATCTTCGTTATGCAAATAATACTATCATTGCAGATAGTTTATTTGGAATCAGCTACAATATTTCTGAAACCTATCCAGATAAATATGGTTTTTATCCAAGCTATCAAAAAGATAATCTAACCCTTTATAAAAATCAATTCGCTCTCCCAATTGCTTTTGCTACACAGTCTCTTTACAAAGATGTCACTTTTAATGACCATACTCTTGATAACCAAACTCAATTTTTAAATCAAATTGCTGGCTTAAATGAAGAGTACTTTTATCCGATAAATCATCATACAGACTCTGGTGACAACGTGGTCAATCTAAACGGAACTGATACTGAAGATGCAACTATCAGCTACAGTATTGAAGTACCTGATAATAGTCAGGTTTACCTTTCCATGACCAAGCTAAATTTTTCAAATGATAAGAAAAAGCAAGTTGACATCATTGTCAATGGTGAAAAAAAATCCTTTACCACAGATAATGCTTTTACATTTTTTAATCTTGGATATGCAGAACATAAACAAACTTTTGATATCCAGGTTAAGTTCCCAGGAAATGCTCAAGTATCGTTTGAGTCTCCAACTTTCTATCGCTTAGATACTAAGAAATATACGGAGGCTATACGCAAAATAAAAGAAAATCCAGTAGAAGTGAGCTCTTATAAAAATAAAGTCACTGTAAATTATAAGGTAAAGAATGAGACATCGATCTTTTTCACAATTCCTTACGACCGAGGATGGTCTGCTTACCAAAATGGTAAAAAAATACAAATTCAACAGGCACAAACTGGATTTATGAAAATTGATGTTCCTGAAGGTGAAGGAACTATTACCCTTTCCTTTATTCCAAAAGGATTTGTTGCTGGTGCAAGTTGTTCTCTTATAGCCATTATTGTCTTTATTTTTTATGATATTCAAAGAAAAAAATATTCTAGATAAAAAAAACAATCGACCGAATTGGTCGATTGTTTTTAGTCTTCTTCAGCTTTTTTAGGTTGATAGGCTAGCATTCCTAAAGCAACAAAAATCATTACTGTAAAGATAAGGAAAATAATCTGACTATGAATATTACCTGTCATAGAAATGGTTTGTCGTAGACCTGAAACTGAATAACTCATAGGTAACCATGGATTAATAGTTTTAAAGAATTGATTCGTCAAAGCTAAAGGATAAGTTCCTGCACTTGATGCTAATTGAAGGAGTAATAAAATTAAAGAGAAGAAGGCGCCTAGGCGAGAATTCCAGGTTGTCAATGCTGTTACCATCGCCATGAAAGCAAGACTGGTTAAAATAATCAAAGCAAAAGTTTTGAATTCGTGAACTGCAGTCAGTCCGATTAAATGTACTCCACCATAAACTAATACTCCTGCCAAACCAGCAATGATACCGTTAATTTCAAAGCGAGACTTAAACCAAGCCCAGCGACTTTCTGGATGACGCCCAGAAGGCAATTTAGCAAAAATCATATTAGTTGAAATAGCAGCAACAAAAAGAGCAACTGATATCATATACGGAGCCATGGCAATCCCATTAACAGCAACTTGATCCGTATCAGTTTTTGAAAGACTTAGAGGATCAGCCAGTAAGTCTGCATTTTTTGGTTCAGTTGAAGCCTTATTCAATTGTTTATCAGCCTCTGTCAAACCTTGATTTAGTTGACTTGAACCATCACTTAATTTTCCAAGTCCTGATTGTAAAATTTCTGATCCTTGAGCAAGTTGATCTGCTCCACTAGCTATTTTTTCAGAACCATTAGCCAGTTGATTTGCTCCTGAAACTAGCTGGTCTGATTTATCAGCTAATTGTTGAGAACCCGCTTGTAATTGATTAATTCCAGCAGTTAAATCTGATGTTTTATTGTTTACTTGGTTGACACCTGATGCAAGTTTATCAATTCCTGTTGCTAATTCTGGCCCATTCGCTGCTAACTTAGCAGTAGCACCTGTCAATGTAGAAGATTTTTCTGTTAACTGATTAGAGCCTTGTAGCAACTTATTGAAACTTCCTGTCAAGTTCGAATTTTTCGAACTCAACTGACTTGCTCCTAAAGCTACTTGGTCTACAGATTTTGTATAGCTGTCAATACCAGATGCAAGAGTTTGACTAGCTGGCAATAACTGACCGTCAATTGCTGTTTGAACCTGTGTTAATCCGCTTGACAAACTTGTCAATGTTGAAGAAGCAGTTGGTAATAATTGACTTGAGTGATTCTTTAATTGAGTTAGACTATCTGTTTGAGTGGTTACATTTTCTAAAGAAGATTGTAACGTTTGAACTGTAGTTAAAATTGTTCGTGCTGACTCACTAGCAGAAGATGATTGATTAGAAACCACAGAAGTTATCTCTGCCTGTTGGTCAGGAGTTAAGCTTTGATAAGCACTCGTAGATTGAATAGCTGATAAAGTAGTTTCTTTTTCAGATTGATTTGAAGTAATGATGCTTTGTGCTGAATTTGCAATCGTTGATAGACTACTAGAAAGCTGGTTTGTTACTTGTGTTATCTCTCCACTATCTGCTGTTTGAATATTTTGAATAGCTTGATTAAATTTCTCTAAACTAGTTGCTAATTGTTTAATCTGATCTTTTTGTTGGTTTGCACCATCTAATTGAGTAGAAAGTTCTTGAATACCTTGATTAAGTTGTGTTAGTCCTGTACGTAGAGTCTCTGATTTAGTAGAAATCTGATTTGCACCTGATGATAGACTTTGAACTCCATTTGTATAAGTATCAATACCAAGTGAAAATTGATTTAATCCTGAATTAAGTTGAGAAACACCACCTGTATAGGCTTGTGTGCCTGCATCAAGTTGAGTCAATCCTGATACCAGTGCCGGTGTCTGTGAATTCAGTTGGTTTAATCCATTGTCTATTTGTGAAATAGCGCTGGTATATTGATTTAAACCAGTATTAAAATTACCAAGACCAAGATTTAACTGATTTACACCAGCTGTATAGGTTCCTAATCCTGTAGATAATTGATCAGCACCATTAGAAAATGTGAGACTCGATTGAGCTAAGGTTTGAAGATTGGTTGATAAGGTTTGACTCCCATCCGAAAGTTGATTCGAACCATCAGCCAACTGTAAACTTGCATTTGCCGCTTGAGATAAACCAATTTTTAAATCACCCATCTTCTTAAATAAAGCTTTGGTATAAGATTGAGTAACATTAGTAGCCACAGTCTGTTTGATTTGTGTCATGGCAGAATCACTCATCTTGCTTGCAATAAAACTATGACCACTTGATGTCTGATAGTCAATCGTCATCTGTTCAGGATGATTTGTAAGGATAGAAGAAGCTTTCTCAGAAAGATTACTTGGCAACGTTACAACCATGTAATAATCTCCATCCCGCAGTCCTCTTTCTCCCTCACCTTCATCTACAAAATGAAAATCCAGACTATCACTATCTTTTAAATTAGACACCATGTCTTCACCAATAGTGAGTTTTTCATCATTATAAGTAGCAGCTTGGTCCTTATTAACAATTGCTACAGGTAACTCCGAAAGTTTACCGTATGGATCCCACATTGATGATAAGAAAATGATATTGTAAAGAGCTGGAATTAAGGAAATTCCTATCATGACAATAATAAATGTCGGTTTTTTAAAGATTGCTTTCCATTCTTTAAACATATTGTCTCCTTTTTTAAACTACTTGTCTAAATTTTTGATATAATAGATTATACATAAAAAAATTAAAAAGACAAGATAAAAAATCTATTTTTAAACACATTGTCTAAAAATGTTCATCTGGAGGGAACATGCAAGAAAGTAATAAACGATTAAAAACAAAGCGCATTATCGAAAATGCCATGGTAGAATTATTGATGGAACAACCATTCGATCAGATTACAACTGTTAAATTAGCACAAAAAGCTGGAATTAGCCGCTCCAGTTTCTATACTCATTACAAAGATAAATACGATATGATTGAACATTACCAAAGTAGACTATTTCACACCTTCGAATATATCTTTCAAAAACATGCTAATCACAAACGAGATGCTATTCTAGAAGTATTTGAATACTTAGAATCAGAACCGCTTCTAGCAGCTCTTTTATCTGAAAATGGAACCAAGGAAATTCAAAATTTCCTGCGAAATAAGCTTCACATCCTACTGAGCACAGACCTTCAAAAACGTTTTATGCAACTCAAACTAAATGAAATAGAATTAGAATACAGTAGCGTCTACCTAACAAATGCTCTCTTTGGAGTCTGTCAAACCTGGATTGCCCACGGAAAAAAAGAAAGTCCACAAGAAATCACGGACTTTTTGATGAAAATGTTAGGGGATACAAATTAATAAAAAGCTCTATAATAGTTATAGGGAATCAACCCCCTATGGATATTATGGAGCCTATTTTGTTGTTCTTATTAGACTAATACTAATTTTCCTTAGTTTTATTTTCGGACACAAATCATTCTCTTTCAATATTTTAGATATGCCTCCCCTCATTACATCGGAAAAAGAATCAAAAAAAGGAACACCAAATAGTGTTCCTTTCATTTGACTCCGCCAGTAGGACTCGAACCTACGACATCATGATTAACAGTCATGCGCTACTACCAACTGAGCTATGGCGGATTAAATAGTCCGTACGGAATTCGAACCCGTGTTACCGCTATGAAAAGACGATTTCTTAACCAACGGACCCTCTACCTGTAGCAGATATAACCATTATATCAATTTATCAAAAATTGTCAATTACTTTTTTTGGTTTTTAGCCATTAGTTCTCTCAATTTTTTAGTTTTTAGGCGAGAGATAGGACAACGATGATCTTCATAAAATACAACTTCCATTTTTTTACGATCAATTTCTCTCACATTACCAATATTGACTAAAAATGACTTGTGAGCTAGGTAAAAACGTTGGGTTTCCTTATCCTTTTCTTGAATATCTGTCATTGTTCCATAGAATTCTTTTGCAAAATTCTTACCTACAATTCGTAATTTATGAGAAGTTCCCGTTGTTTCAATGTAGAGAATATCATGATAAGGAATACAAAGATCATTTCCTTTATAACTATAATCAAAATAATCAACGACTGATTGGTTTTCAAGTAAAGTAGTCTTAGTGTAAAGCACACAGTCGGCAACTCTATTTTTAAAAACTTGATCACTGGTTTCTTTATCAATGAAATCCAATGCTGAAACTTTGTATTTATAAGTCAAAGTAGCAAATTCAGATCGACTTGTAATAAAAACAATAATCGCATAAGGATTGCGATGACGAATAAATTGAGCAACCTCAAATCCTTTTCTCTCAATCCCATTGATATCAATATCTAGAAAATAAAGCTGATTAACTTCATCATGCTCTACATATTCCATAAACTCTCTCACTTTTCCTGTTGTTTTATAGGAGATAGGAATATTTGTTTCCTTAGAAATTTTATTCAGAGTTGTTTCCAACCTTACTTGGTGTTCTATAATATCTTCTAAAATCAATACTTTCATATCAGTTCCCTCTTAAATCTAATCACTTGTTTAAATACATCATTATCAATTTCTGTTTCTAAAATAACATTGTCATATTTTCCTAAAATTTCTTTAACATTATTAAGTCCAAGTCCTCTATGTCTTCCTTTAGTTGAAAATCCTAATTCAAATAAATCTTCGGATTTTACCTTTCTTTTTTTACAAGAGTTTTGGATGACAACTAGGGTTTCAAGATCCAACTTGATAATAGCTACCTCTAGTTGTTTTTGATAGCTTTCAACTGCCCCTTCAACAGCATTATTGAGCAGAACGCTCATCACGCGCACTAAATCTAACAATTCCATAGATAAAGGTGTAATAATATCTTTTACCTCTAATGTGTACTCTACATCATTAGTTTTCGCATTGACAATAGATTGGGCAATTAAACTACGAAGTGCTGAATCCTCAATATTGTTCAAATCGAAATAGGTATACTTGTCTGAACGTAATTTTTGATTCGCCTTTACAAGTACTTCACTGTAAACTCTGTCAATTTCTTGTAAATCTTTACTTTCGATCGCCATTCTTAAGCTGACAAGCATGCCTGTATAATCATGGCGAAAACCACGAATTTCATTATATAAAGTAACAATCTCATCCGTGTAAGTTTGTAAATGTTTTTGCTCAAACTTCTTTTGTTCCAATTCAATCTCTTTTTCTATCTGAACTTTATGAGAATTCATGGAGAAAAAAGTCAAAAGTAGGCCAACAAAAACAATGGATGATAAAATACTTCCAAAACCATTTAAGTGACGAATCGTACTCACAATATCTGAAGTGAAAGAGACAACGTGTAGAAAAATAAATGCAAAGAGCACTTTCTTCAGAAAAGGATATAGATAGTCTTTATCAAAATATTTAAATTCGAGATGGAAATAAGACACAACAACTTTAATAACCAAATAAGTTAAGATCAGGATAAATAGAGAAAAATAATTGTTATACTTCAATGCAAACTCATCTCCTGTAATAGATGATAAGGTTACTGATAAAAAGTTATTAGTACTATTATATAAAAGAGAAAATAATAGACTGATAAAAATTCCCTTAGATTTCTCATACTTCTTAAATCCAACAAAGTAACCAAATAGGAGGAAAGGAAATAAAAATTTAGACAAACTAAAACTATCTAATTTCAAGAAATAGAGAATTATTTCCAATACTAATGGTATTAGAAATATATAAAGACTAAAAAAATATTGGTCTTTTCTAGTTGCTTTACAAACCCATTCATGAATTTTACTAATAATAAAAACATAAACAATAGCAATTACTAATCCGAATAAATTCATTATTTCCCACCTTTATTTTTACTTACTTTCTTTTTGGAAAAAGAAAATTATTTATTGTATATGGAGGTCTCCATTCCCCACCTCTGATTTCCTGCAGTTCTTTTTCGTTCAATTCTTGGAAATCTTTTATTTGAGCAAAATCTGTATTCTTTTTCATAATATAAACTCCTATAATGTCTTTCTTGTAAATTAACTTACAAAAATATTATATAAAATCTACGATACCTATAGAGAATTATTTCTCAAATGCTCAAATTTTATTCTGAAATGTCAAATTTTTACAAAAAAAGCTGGGATTTTTTCCCAGCTTACGATTTAACACTGATCCCAGCAGGATTCGAACCTGCGACCGTTCGCTTAGAAGGCGAATGCTCTATCCAGCTGAGCTATGAGACCTTACTAATCTATCTTATCAAAAAAAGCTAGCTTAGTCAATCATCTATTTATGATAGGGAGAGCCCTGTTGAATCGAAAACGCTCTATAAATTTGTTCTACTAAGACTAATCTCATTAGTTGATGAGGAAGCGTCAATCTCCCAAAACTAACAGAGAGATTGGCTCTCTTTTTCACCTCTGGAGATAGTCCTAAACTCCCACCAATGATAAAAGTGATTGTCGAAAATCCATTGATAGAAGCTCTTTCAAGCTGCTTACTGAACTCTTCAGAAGAAAAAGTTGTTCCTTCAATAGCTAAAACAACTACAAAATCACGTTCCCCTACTTTAGCAAGAATGCGGTTCCCTTCCAACTCCAAAATCTTTTGATTTTCAGATTCGCTGGCCCGATCTGGTGTTTTTTCATCAGCCAACTCAATCATTTCTAGATTAGCAAATCGTGAAATTCTCTTTGAGTATTCTGCTATGCCATCTTTGAGATATTTTTCTTTCAGTTTTCCAACTGTTACCACTTTAATTTTCATTCTTCTATTCTAACATATTCACACTTAATTTCACATCTTATTCACAGATAAGATTTTGATAAACTTCAATAAATTCACAGGTTTTTGAAAGTTATCCACAAGTTGTGAAAAACTTTTTGTTTTTAAGCTTGGATTAAGCTAGCTATTTTATACTTTCATTGATAAAAAAACATGGAGGCTTCTATGAAAAACTTAAAAACTAGTTCCAAAAAATGGGGACAACTTTTAGTAGTCATTCTCATTAGCTTTTTTAGTGGTATTTTAGGTACTTTTACCACATTGCAGCTCAGTCAAAAACAAAATAGTGGTACGACAACTACAACGACTGTCAGCAAAACAGCTGTTAAAAATGAAAACTCAACTACTCAAGCAGTTGATAAAGTTAAAGATGCTGTTGTATCTGTCATTACTTACTCATCAAACTCTCAAAATAGTTTACTCGGATCTGATGAAACTGATACAGATACCAATTCTGAACAAGTATACAGCGAAGGTTCTGGTGTCATTTATAAAAAGGAAGGGGATACTGCTTACCTTGTAACCAATACTCACGTTATTAATGGTGCTAAAAAAGTTGATATTCGTTTAGCAGATGGCACAAAAGTCCCTGGTGAAATTGTGGGTTCTGATACTTATTCAGATATTGCCGTTGTAAAAATTGCTGCAGATAAGGTCACAACAGTAGCCGAATTTGGTGATTCTAGTCAACTAACAGTTGGAGAAACAGCTATTGCAATCGGAAGTCCTCTAGGTTCTGAATATGCCAATACTGTGACACAAGGGATTGTATCAAGTTTAAATAGAAATGTATCTCTAAAATCTGAAGACGGACAAGCTATCTCAACCAATGCTATCCAAACAGATACAGCTATTAACCCTGGGAACTCAGGTGGTCCTTTGATTAATATCCAAGGCCAAGTCATCGGTATTACATCAAGTAAAATTGCCTCTAATGGTGGAACATCTGTCGAAGGTCTCGGTTTTGCCATTCCTGCAAACGATGTAATCAATATTATTAAGCAGTTGGAAAAAGATGGAAAAGTAACTCGACCTGCTCTTGGAATCCACATGGTTAACTTATCAAATCTTAGTACAACTGATCTTCAAAAACTAAAACTTCCTGGAAATGTTACTTCTGGTGTAGCTGTTCGTTCTGTTCAAAAAAATATGCCTGCCAATGGACATCTGCAACAATATGACGTCATTACAAAAATAGATGATAAAGCTATTTCTTCCACTACTGAATTGCAAAGTGCTTTATATAGTCATTCTATTGGAGACAGTATGACTGTTACTTACTACCGTGATGGTAAGGAAGAAACAACAACTATTAAATTAGATAAAAGTACTAGTGATTTAGATAAGTAGTTTACAGATATGTAAAGTTGCTTTACAGAATATCTAAGTTGTGTTAATGTAGAATTATGGAAGAATTTAAAATTGTTCAAATAAAAGATATTCAAAAAAATCCCTATCAACCTCGTAAGGAATTTTCAGAAGAAAAAATACAAGAACTGGCACAATCTATTAAGAAAAACGGCTTGATTCAGCCTATTATCGTTAGAAAATCTCCAGTACTTGGATACGAAATTTTAGCTGGAGAAAGGCGGTATCGTGCTTCAATTGCTGCTGGACTTTCAGAAGTTCCAGTCATTGTTAAGCAACTTTCTGATCAAGATATGATGCTTCATTCTATCATTGAGAATCTCCAACGAGAAAATTTAAATCCTATCGAGGAAGCTAAAGCATATCAGTCCTTAATTGATAAAGGTTTTACCCACACAGAAATTGCTGAAAAAATGGGGAAATCTCGACCTTATATTACAAACCTAGTTCGATTGTTAGGATTACCTAAACATATCCTGACAGAAGTTGAAAGTGGTAGACTTTCTCAAGCTCATGCTAGACTCCTCATTCAATTATCAAGTGATAAACAAGACAAACTCTTGAATCGTATTCAAACTGAAAATCTCTCTGTTCGACAAGTTGAACAAATACTACAAAAAACGAAGAAGAGCAGCAAAAAAGAAAAAGACCACTTTGTCAAAGACGAAGAGCAAAAATTGAAAAAAATACTCGGATTAGATGTTCAGATTAAGCTACAAAAAAAAGATAGTGGTAAAATTTCAATTTCCTTCCATAACCAAGATGAATACCAACAATTTATTAACAGCCTGAAATAAGGCTGTTATTTTAGTATTCTTAACAAACATAGTTATCCACTGCATTTTAGTTTTTAAAAGACCAGTATTTAAGAATTTTTCTTAGTTATCCACATTTTGTGGATAACATTTAAAAACATTGTTAATTGTTTTCCACAACTTGTGGAAAAATAATCTTATCTATGGTAAAATGATTCTATCAATAAACCTTTTAAATTCTATAGTAAAGGAGGAGGAAATCATTGAAGGAAAAACAATTTTGGAATCGTCTTTTAGAACTTGCACATGATAAATTAACTCAGTCAGTTTATGATTTCTATATTTTAGACGCAAAACTGGTTAAAGTTGAAGAAAATACTGCAACGATTTTCTTACCCCGCGATGAAATGCAGATATTCTGGGAACGAAATATCAATGGGATGCTTTTAGCAGCAGGTTTTGAAATCTATGATACTGAAATAAAAGCCCATTATATCTTCACGAAAGTTGAAGAAGCTAGCTCACAAGTAGCTTTCGAGTCTGAACCTGGCAACGATTATCAACCAATTCCATCCACTATTCCATATTCTGAAACTGGACTCAAGGAAAAGTATACTTTCGATAATTTTGTTCAAGGGGATGGTAATGTTTGGGCTAAGTCTGCTGCTTTGGCTGTTTCTGAAGATCCAGGATTAACTTACAATCCTCTATTTATCTATGGAGGTCCTGGACTTGGAAAAACTCACCTGTTAAATGCCCTTGGGAATGAAATTCTGAAAAAGAGTCCAAATGCACGTGTTAAATACATACCTGCTGAAAGTTTCATTAATGAATTTCTAGAGCATTTGAGACTCAATGATATGGAAAAATTCAAGAAAACTTACCGTAGTTTAGACCTCCTACTCATTGATGATATTCAATCACTTAGTGGAAAGAAGGTACAAACTCAGGAAGAGTTTTTCAATACATTTAACGCCCTTCACAATAATAATAAACAGATTGTTTTGACGAGTGACCGTAGACCTGAACATTTAGAGAGTCTGCCTGAACGTCTGGTCACGCGCTTCTCGTGGGGATTAACGACAGATATCACACCACCTGATTTTGAAACACGTATTGCTATTTTACAGAGTAAGACTGAACATCTCAACTATCACTTTCAGAATGATACACTCGAATATTTGGCTGGACAATTTGACTCTAACGTGCGAGAACTCGAGGGAGCACTCAACGATATCAGCCTAATGGCCAAAGTCAAAAAGATTAACGATATTACAGTTGACATTGCAGCTGAAGCTATTCGTGCTCGTAAACAAGACGTTAGCAAAATGATCGTGATTCCAATTGGTAAAATCCAGACAGAAGTTGGAAACTTCTATGGTGTTAGTGTCAAGGAAATGAAAGGAACTAGACGTGTTCAAAATATCGTTTTAGCCCGTCAAGTTGCCATGTATCTAGCCAGAGAAATGACTGATAATAGCCTTCCTAAGATTGGAAAAGAGTTTGGTGGTAAAGACCACACAACAGTCATTCACGCTCATGGAAAAATCAAATCCATGCTTGAAACAGATGATAATTTACGTATAGAAATCGAAAACATCAAAAAGAAAATTAAATAACTTGTGGATAACTTTTTAAAAAATCTCTTATTTATCCACATCTTTTAAACAAGGCTCTGTCCTTAAGTTTTCTTGATTACAAGTGTTTTTCCACAGATTTCACACGCTCTATTATTACTATTATCCTTCTAATAATAAAAAGAATAAAGGAGAATCCATGATTCATTTTTCAATTAATAAAAACTTATTTTTACAAGCTTTAAATACAACAAAGAGAGCTATTAGCTCAAAGAATGCAATTCCTATTTTATCGACTGTAAAAATTGATGTTACCAATGAAGGAATTACCCTGATTGGATCAAATGGTCAAATCTCAATCGAAAATTTTATCTCGCAAAAAAATGAAAATGCAGGTCTCTTGATTAACTCTTTAGGTTCAGTTCTACTGGAAGCTTCTTTCTTTATCAATGTTATTTCAAGTCTTCCAGATGTAACACTTGATTTTAAAGAGATTGAACAAAAGCAAATTGTCTTAACTAGTGGAAAATCAGAGATTACTCTTAAAGGAAAAGATAGTGAGCAATATCCACGTATTCAGGAAATTTCTGCAAGCAATCCTTTAGTTCTTGAAACAAAACTTCTTAAAAAGATTATCAATGAAACAGCTTTTGCAGCTAGTACCCAAGAAAGCCGTCCTATTTTGACAGGTGTCCACTTTGTTTTAAGCAACCACAAAGAATTAAAAACAGTTGCGACAGACTCTCACCGTCTCAGTCAGAAGAAATTGACACTTGAAAAAAATAGCGATGATTTTGATGTTGTCATCCCAAGTCGTTCGCTACGCGAATTTTCAGCTGTTTTTACGGATGATATCGAAACAGTAGAGATTTTCTTCGCCAATAATCAAATTCTCTTTAGAAGTGAAAATATTAGCTTCTACACACGTCTCTTAGAAGGAAATTATCCAGATACTGATCGATTGATTCCAACAGATTTCAATACAACAGTGACTTTTGATGTTGCTAAACTACGCCAGTCTATGGAACGTGCTCGCCTCTTATCAAGTGCGACACAAAATGGTACTGTTAAATTAGAAATCAAAGAAGGAGTTGTAAGTGCCCATGTTCATTCTCCAGAAGTAGGGAAAGTAAACGAAGAAATTGATACTGAAAATGTAAGTGGTGCTGATTTGACAATTAGTTTCAACCCAACTTATTTGATTGAAGCACTAAAAGCTTTGAATAGCGAAAAAGTTACAATCAGTTTTATTTCAGCAGTTCGTCCATTTACTCTAGTTCCAGCTGATACAGATGAAGATTTCATGCAGCTCATCACACCAGTTCGTACAAATTAATGGAAAGAGGTTGAGCCTAGCTCGCCTCTTTTATGATATAATCGAAAAAGAAAAAGGAGACTAACTATGTATCAAGTTGGAAATTTTGTTGAAATGAAAAAACCTCATGCTTGTACGATTAAGTCAACAGGCAAAAAGGCAAATCGCTGGGAAATTACCCGTGTTGGAGCAGACATAAAGATAAAATGTAGCAATTGTGATCATGTGGTCATGATGAGTCGCTATGATTTTGAAAGAAAAATGAACAAAATCATCGACTAGGAACCCAATAGTAAGAGGGTTAGCAAGTTTTCCCTTTTTGTGTTATAATATTGAAGATTGAAATGTGAACGGAGAATGAGAAACTATGGCTTTAACAGCAGGTATTGTAGGTTTACCAAACGTTGGTAAATCAACCCTATTTAATGCAATTACAAAAGCAGGAGCAGAGGCTGCAAACTATCCTTTTGCGACCATTGATCCAAACGTTGGAATGGTAGAAGTTCCAGATGAACGCCTACAAAAACTAACGGAAATGATTACTCCTAAAAAGACAGTTCCAACAACCTTTGAATTTACAGATATTGCAGGGATTGTAAAAGGAGCATCAAGAGGAGAAGGTCTTGGGAATAAATTCTTGGCCAACATCCGTGAAGTTGATGCGATTGTTCATGTGGTTCGTGCCTTTGATGATGAAAATGTCATGCGTGAGCAAGGTCGTGAAGATGCCTTTGTGGATCCGCTAGCAGATATTGATACCATTAACCTAGAGTTGATTCTTGCTGATTTAGAATCAGTCAATAAACGCTATGCGCGTGTAGAAAAAATGGCGCGTACGCAAAAAGATAAGGAATCAGTTGCAGAATTTAACGTTCTCCAAAAAATTAAACCAGTTCTTGAAGATGGAAAATCAGCTCGTACCATTGAATTTACAGATGAAGAGCAAAAAGTTGTCAAAGGACTCTTTCTCTTGACCACGAAACCAGTTCTTTATGTAGCTAACGTTGATGAGGATGTGGTTGGAGACCCAGAATCTATCGATTATGTGAAACAAATTCGTGAATTCGCAGCAACAGAAAATGCAGAGGTAGTGGTTATCTCTGCGCGTGCTGAAGAAGAAATTTCTGAGTTAGACGATGAAGATAAAAAAGAGTTTCTTGAAGCTATTGGTTTGACAGAATCAGGTGTGGATAAGTTGACTCGAGCTGCTTATCACCTACTAGGACTTGGAACTTACTTCACAGCTGGTGAAAAAGAGGTTCGTGCTTGGACCTTTAAACGTGGCATGAAAGCTCCTCAAGCTGCTGGTATCATCCACTCAGACTTTGAAAAAGGATTTATTCGTGCAGTGACCATGTCTTATGACGATTTGGTAAAATACGGCTCTGAAAAGGCTGTAAAAGAAGCTGGACGTTTGCGTGAAGAAGGAAAAGAATATGTCGTGCAAGATGGCGATATTATGGAATTCCGCTTTAACGTTTAATCAATATTTAAAATAATGTCAATTAGGTTGGAAAAAAATTCCAACCCTTTTGACTTTTGAAAGGAAATATAAATGACAAAATTACTTGTAGGATTGGGAAATCCAGGAGATAAATATTTTGAAACTAAACATAATGTTGGCTTTATGCTGATTGACCAACTAGCCAAAAAACAGAATGTTACCTTTACACACGATAAGATATTCCAAGCTGAGTTAGCCTCATTTTTTCTTAACGGTGAAAAAATTTATCTGGTGAAACCGACGACTTTTATGAATGAAAGTGGAAAAGCTGTTCATGCATTGTTAACCTACTATGGTTTAGATATTGAAGATTTACTGATTATTTACGATGATCTTGACATGGAAGTCGGAAAAATTCGTCTTCGAGCTAAAGGATCAGCTGGTGGTCATAATGGAATCAAGTCGATTATCCAACATATTGGGACACAAGTTTTCAATCGTGTAAAGATTGGTATTGGGAGACCTAAAAAAGGAATGTCAGTTGTTAACCATGTTTTGAGTAAGTTTGATCAAGAAGATTATATCGGTATTTTACAGTCAATTGACAAGGTTGACGATGCTGTAAATTATTATTTACAAGGAAAAAACTTTGAAAAGACGATGCAGAAATATAATGGGTAAGGAAATGGCATTAATCGATTTCTTTTTAGAGAATAAACAAATTCTATCTTGGCATGAGAACTTACCACAGAAACAAAGACAATTATTGCTAGAACTTTCTGGATCAGCAAAATCGTTAGCGATTGCTAGTAGTCTGAAGAGTCAGGATAAGGTTTTAGTGATGACCTCTACATATGGAGAGGCTGAGCGTCTGATTAATGATCTAATCTCCATATTAGGTTCGGATCTGGTTTATCCATTTCTAGTAGATGATTCACCAATGGTTGAATTTTTGGTATCATCTCAGGAAAAGATTTTTTCTCGGGTTGAAGCTTTGCGTTTTCTAAGAGATGAGTTTCAAAGAGGAATTTTAGTTTGTAACGTCGCAGCTAGTCGAGTATTCTTGCCGAATCCTCAAGTTTTTGATGATAGTATCTTAGAACTTCAAGTGGGGCAAGAATGCGAACAAAGAGAATTAAAAAATCACTTGATTTCTCTTGGTTATAAGAAAGTTACACAAGTTCAAAGTCAGGGAGAATTTAGCCTTCGTGGAGATATTCTAGACATATTTGAAACCTCTCAAATATGTCCTTATCGGATTGAATTTTTCGGTGATGAGATTGATGGCATTAGAGAATTTGATACTGAAACTCAATTATCAAAAGATAGTCAAACTCAAGTACTAATCTATCCAGCTAGTGATATTTTGTTAACGAATGAAGATTATCATCGTGGTCAGAAATTTTTAGAACATGAGATTGATAAGGCACTTTCTCCAACTTTAAAGTCTTATCTAGAAGAAGTTTTTAGTTGTACGAAAGAGCAAGTTCTTCATGCAGATATTCGCAAGTTTTTGTTCGTATTTTATAAAAAACAGTGGACCTTGATAGACTATTTGAATCAAGTTCCTGTTATATTTGATGATTTTCAAAAAATCATGAACCAGTACGATGCTTTTGATAAGGAAACAGCTAGCTACTTTACAGAAGATTTACATAATAGTAAAGCAGCATCAAGTTTACAATATTTTGCTGATGTAGAAAGTCAGTTTAAAAAATATGTACCAGCGAGTTTCTTTTCAAATTTTCAAAAAGGGCTTGGAAATTTGAAATTTAATAATCTGTACCAGTTCAATCAATATTCTATGCAAGAGTTCTTTAATCAGTTTTCTTTTCTGAAAGAAGAAATTGAACGTTACAAAAAATTAAAGTATACGATTGTTCTTCAATCAAGTAGCAAAACTGAACTAAAGAAACTGTCAACGATTCTTGATGAATACGATATTAAAGTTGATAATAGTAATGAAAGTAAAATCTGTAAAGGAACTGTCAATCTTGTTGAAGGAAATCTACGACATGGCTTTCATTTTGTAGATGAAAATCTTGTATTTATCACTGAATATGAAATTTTTAAAAAGAAGATTAAACGCAAGTATCGAAGACAAAATATCAGTAACGCTGAACGATTAAAGGATTATAATGAACTCCAAAAAGGAGACTATGTTGTTCATCAAATCCATGGTATTGGTCAATATTTAGGGATTGAAACGATTGAAATCAAAGGAATTCATCGAGACTACGTAAGTGTCCTATATCAAAATGGTGATCGTATTTCTATTCCTGTAGAACAAATTCAAACCTTATCTAAATATGTTTCAAGTGATGGAAAAGCTCCAAAGTTAAATAAACTAAATGATGGACGTTTTAAAAAAGCGAAGCAAAAAGTAAAGAGTCAAGTTGAAGATATTGCAGATGACTTAATTAAGTTATATGCAGAGAGAAGTCAACTTAAAGGTTTTGCATTTTCAAAAGATGATGAAGACCAAAACGCTTTTGACGAAGCTTTCCCATATGTAGAGACTGAGGACCAACTTCGAAGTATCGAAGAAATAAAAAAAGATATGCAGGCTCCTCAACCGATGGACCGACTATTAGTTGGAGATGTTGGTTTTGGTAAGACAGAAGTTGCCATGCGAGCTGCATTTAAGGCTGTCAATGATCATAAACAGGTTGTCGTTTTAGTGCCAACAACCGTTCTTGCTCAGCAACATTACAGTAATTTTAAGGAAAGATTTGAACAATTTGCTGTCAACGTAGATGTTTTGAGTCGTTTCAGAAGTAAAAAAGAACAGACTGAAACACTTGAGAAGTTAAAAAAAGGTCAAGTAGACATCTTGATAGGGACTCATAGAGTCTTGTCTAAAGATGTTGAGTTTGCTGATTTGGGGTTGATGATTATTGATGAGGAACAACGTTTTGGTGTTAAGCATAAGGAAGCACTTAAGGAATTAAAAAAGAAGGTGGATGTCTTAACCTTGACAGCTACACCAATTCCTCGAACTCTTCATATGTCTATGCTAGGTATCCGAGATTTATCAGTCATCGAAACTCCTCCAACCAATCGATATCCTGTACAAACCTATGTCCTTGAACAGAATGATCGTGTCATTCGTGATGCTGTATTGAGAGAAATGGATCGTGGTGGTCAAGTTTACTATCTTTACAACAAAGTTGACACTATTGAAAAGAAGGTTTCAGAGTTACAAGAACTAATTCCAGAAGCTTCTATTGGATTTGTCCATGGTCAAATGAGTGAAATTCGCTTAGAAAATACACTTCTTGATTTCATTGAAGGACAATATGATATTTTAGTGACTACAACAATCATTGAAACAGGTGTAGACATTCCAAATGCTAATACCTTGTTTATAGAAAATGCAGATCATATGGGCTTGTCAACCTTGTATCAATTAAGAGGTCGTGTTGGTCGTAGTAATCGAATTGCTTATGCCTATCTCATGTATCGTCCAGATAAAACTTTGACAGAAGTTTCTGAGAAGAGATTAGAAGCTATCAAAGGTTTTACTGAACTGGGTTCTGGTTTCAAAATTGCTATGCGTGATTTATCCATTCGTGGAGCTGGGAATCTTTTAGGAAGCTCTCAGTCTGGATTTATCGATTCTGTTGGTTTTGAGTTGTACTCTCAGTTGTTAGAAGAAGCAATAGCTAAGAAAAATGGAACTGACAAAAAACGTGAAAAAGGAAATGCTGAGTTACTTCTACAAATCGATGCCTATCTCCCAGATGATTATATATCGGATGAAAGACACAAAATTGAGATTTACAAGAGAATTCGTCAGATTGACAATCGTGTCAATTATGAAGAATTACAAGATGAGTTGATCGATCGTTTTGGAGAATATCCAGATGTGGTTGCTTATCTTTTAGAAATTGGATTAGCTAAAGCATATCTTGATAAAGTATTTGTCAATCGTGTAGAAAGAAAGGTTAATAAGCTGGTCATTCAGTTTGAAAAAATATCGCAACAATTATTTTTAACACAAGATTATTTCCAGGCTCTTTCTCAGACAAGTTTGAAGGCTAATATTTCAGAAAATCAAGGTTTAATTGAAGTTGTTTTTGATATTCGTAATAAAAAGGATTATGAGATTTTAGAAGGTCTTTTAACTTTTGGAGAATCATTAGCAAATATAAAAGAATCAAAAGAGTCACATTAGGAGTTATCTTTTTTCTTCTATAAAAGGTAGAAAAATGGTACAATAATAATTTGAGGTAATAAAAATGAGATTAGATAAATATTTAAAAGTATCAAGAATTATTAAGCGTCGTACAGTAGCTAAAGAAGTTGCAGATAAGGGACGTATCAAGGTAAATGGTATTCTTGCTAAGAGTTCTACAGATTTAAAAATCAATGACCAAGTTGAAATTCGTTTTGGAAATAAATTGTTGCTCGTAAAAGTGTTAGAAATGAAAGATAGCACTAAAAAAGAAGATGCTGCAGGTATGTATGAAATTATCAGCGAAACAAGGGTAGAAAACGATGTATAAAAAAATTGTACAAATGAATAATTCTTTTATTCAAAATGAACACCAACGTCGTAAATACTTGATGGAAGAACGACAAAGACGAAATCGTTTTATGGGCTGGGTTTTGATTTTGATTATGTTGTTGTTCATCCTACCAACCTATAATTTGACTCAAAGTTATCAGCAACTACTCGAACGTCGCCAACAGTTAGCCGATCTGAAAAAACAGTATCAAGAATTGAGCGATGAAAAAGATAAAGAATCAAATCTTGCAACCAAATTAAAGGACGAAACATACGCAGCCAAGTATTTGCGTGCAAAATATTACTATTCAAAATCATGGGAGGAAGTTTATACTATTCCGGACTTACTTCCTAGGTAATGTAAAATGGAAAATTTATTAGATATTGTAGAAAAGTTTTTAAGTCAATCAGATGAAAAATTAGAAGAGTTAGCTCAAAAAAATCATCTGTTACGGCTACAAGAAGAAGAGGAAAAAAAGAATGCGTAAATTTTTAGTGATATTACTACTTCCTATTTTTTTAAAAAGTGTCCAAGTAGTAAGCACTGAGAATCCAGTTATCATTCCAAACCAAGAAGTTTATTCCTTAACCCACGCTTCGTATCATTTTTACTATCAAGATGTTATAGAATCTCCAAAATTTTATGGTGAAACGTCTGTTTATTCTACAGAAGATTTGATTAAAGAATCAGGAAAAGTCAATGCAGATACAAAATTATCTGTTTTAGAATGGAGATTAAATAAACAAGGACAGCCTGTCTTTAAATTGTCAAATAATCAATTTGTGATGGCTGATAAACGACTTTTATACGATAGTTCCATCGTAAACGATTTTTCTAAACGAGTATGGTTAAAACCAGGATTTGTCGTTTATAATAGTCCTTATGATCAACAAGAATTAAAGTCTACTTTAGCAGCTTATCAAGAGGTTGAAGTAGATATGTCTATTTTTGCTGGTGGTCATGAATTTTTACATATCAAACAAATTGGTTGGGTTTCGACGGATTACATTTCCAACGATGACAATCGTATCCAGAAAGTACAAGAGTTGTTATCTGCGAATTATCAAAATGAACAGTTTTCTATTTATGTTAAACAATTGAGCACGGGTAATGAAGCTGGAATTAATGAAGATCAAAAAATGTACGCTGCTAGTGTTATGAAATTGCCTTATCTTTATTATGTTCAAGAAAAAATCAATCAAGGTGATTACCAACTTGACACGAAATTGAAGTACGTTTCTGAAGTAAATGATTTCTCTGGTTCTTATAAACCGGAAGGAAGTGGAAGTCTCCCTAAAACCGCGGACAATAAAGAGTACACTCTCAAAGATTTAATTACAAAGACAGCGAAAGAATCTGACAATGTAGCTCATAATATTCTTGCTTATTATATTACGAATAAATCAGATGAAACCTTTAAAAAAGAAATGGCTACTATCGCAGGTGAAGAGTGGGATGTGACAGATAAGTTGGCTTCAGCTAGAATGGCTGGTCAAGTTATGGAATCTATTTACAATCAAAATGGTTTTGTTTTAGAATCGCTATCGCAAACAGCTTTTGATAATCAGCGGATTGCTAAGAATATTTCTGCTAAGGTAGCCCATAAAATTGGGGATGCAGATGAATTTAAACACGATGTAGGAATAGTCTATACAGATTCTCCTTTCATCATTTCAATCTTTACCAAAAATTCTGATTATGATACCATTTCTAAAATTGCTAAGGATGTCTATGAGGTCCTAAAATGAGAGACCAAGATTTTTTAAATCATTTTCTAGAAAAAGGTTATTTTAAAGATCATTCACGAGTTGTACTAGCCTTATCTGGTGGATTGGATTCGATGTTTCTCTTTCACCTTCTTTCAAACTATCAAAAAGAACTCGGAATTGAATTATTTTTAGCTCATGTAAACCATAAACAACGATTAGAATCGAATAATGAAGAATATGAATTAAGAAAACTAGCTGAACAAGTTGGGGTTCCAATTTACGTAGCTCATTTTACTGGAGATTTTTCAGAAGCAAATGCTCGTCAATTTCGCTATGATTTTTTTAGAGAAGTGATGGGGAAAACTTCCTCTACAGCCCTTGTAACAGCTCATCATGCAGATGATCAGGCTGAGACGATTTTTATGCGAATGATTAGGGGTGTTAGATTACAACATTTATCAGCTATTAAAGAAAGACAAGAGTTTGATAAGGGAGAATTAATTCGTCCTTTGCTGTCTTTTTATAAGAGGGATTTTCCTGATGTTGAGCATTTTGAAGATAGGACGAATAAAGAAAATCATTATTTTCGCAATCGAGTTCGTAATATTTACTTACCACAACTGGAAAAAGAAAATATTCAGCTAAAGAGAGCGTTTTTAGAGTTTGGAAAAGAAGTATCTGACTATCAAATTGCTCTGACTGAATTATCTCAAACAGTCAATGTGGAAGATTTAACTCAGTTTTTATCTTTTAGTGAAGCAACACAGCGAGTTTTACTACAACAATACCTTAGTTGTTTTGCTGATTTAAATGTAACAAGAGAACAATTTCAAGAAATTCATCATATTTTAAAAACTAAGAGTCAATATCGCCATTGTATAAAAAATGGTTATGAACTTGTAAAAGAATACCAGCACTTTCGAATTGGTAAAATCAGACCAAAGTCTGATGAAAAAAGTAGTGAGTGTGTGTTAAACTATCAAAATCAAGTTTATTATGAAGGTTTTCTATTTTCATTTGGAATCCCTCTAAAAGGGGAAAATGTTCAAAAGATAAATGTTTCTCGTGAAACATCGTTGATTTTACGGCATCGACAGCCAGGTGATTATTTGATAATAGATGGTCATCGTAAAAAACTAAGACGACTTTTTATTGATTTAAAAATTCCTAAAGAAAAACGAGAAAAAGCTATTATCATTGAGCAATTTGGAAAAATTTGTTCAGTTTTAGGAATTGAAATCAGTGATTTGAGTAAAAAAATGAAAAATGATATAATGAACACTGTACTTTATATAGAAAAAATAGATAGGTAAAATCATGTTAGAAAAAGATATCAAGAAAATTTTGATTTCACAAGATGAAATTACAGCAGCAGCTAAAAAATTGGGTGCTCAGTTGACAAAAGATTATGAGGGAAAAAATCCGATTTTAGTTGGAATTCTAAAAGGTTCTATTCCTTTTATGGCAGAATTGGTGAAATATATTGATACACATCTTGAAATGGACTTTATGATGGTCTCTAGTTATCATGGTGGGACTGTAAGTAGTGGTGTCATTAATATTAAACAAGACGTAACTCAAGATATTAAAGGTCGACATGTTGTCTTTGTAGAAGATATCATTGATACTGGTCAAACCTTGAAGAGTTTGAGAGATATGTTTACTGCAAGAGAAGCAGCTTCTGTTAAGATTGTCACAATGCTTGATAAACCAGAAGGTCGTACAGTAGAAATCGAAGCAGATTATACATGTTTTACAATTCCAAATGAATTTGTTGTAGGCTACGGTTTAGACTATAATGAAAACTATCGTAACCTTCCTTATGTAGGTGTATTGAAAGAGGAAGTTTACTCAAAATAGAAGGGTAAGTGTTTGAATGCAAAAACAAAATAATGGTTTCATAAAAAATCCATTTCTTTATTTGTTGATGATTTTCTTGCTAGTGACAGGATTCCAGTACTTTTTTGCTGGCAGATCTGCTGGTCATAGTCAACAAATTAAGTACTCAGAATTGGTTCAGGAAATCACTAACGACAATGTAAAAGAAATGACCTACCAACCAAGTGGTAGTGTTATTGAAGTGTATGGTGTCTACAAAACTGCTAAGACAGAGAAACAGGAAACGGGAATTCAATTTTTTACACCATCTGCTACAAAAGTAGAGAAATTTACAAGTATTGTCCTCCCATCAGATACAACTGTAGCGGATTTGCAAAAGTTAGCAAGTGAACATCAAACAGAAATTGAAGTGAAACACGAAAGCTCAAGTGGTATGTGGATTAACATCCTGGTTTCAGTAGTACCATTTGCTATCTTATTCTTCTTCCTCTTCTCTATGATGGGAAATATGGGCGGAAATAGCGGACGTAATCCAATGAGCTTTGGACGTAGTAAAGCTAAGGCTGCTAACAAAGAGGATATTAAAGTTCGCTTTTCAGATGTCGCAGGCGCAGAAGAAGAGAAACAAGAACTTGTTGAAGTTGTTGAATTCTTAAAAGATCCAAAACGATTTACAAAATTGGGTGCCCGGATTCCAGCTGGTGTTCTCTTAGAGGGGCCTCCGGGAACTGGTAAAACATTACTTGCCAAAGCAGTCGCAGGAGAAGCTGGTGTACCATTCTTTAGTATTTCAGGTTCTGACTTTGTAGAAATGTTCGTCGGTGTCGGTGCGAGCCGTGTACGTTCTCTCTTTGAGGATGCAAAAAAAGCAGCACCAGCTATTATCTTCATTGATGAAATTGATGCCGTTGGTCGCCAACGTGGTGTCGGTTTAGGTGGAGGTAATGATGAACGAGAACAAACCTTAAACCAACTCTTGATTGAAATGGATGGTTTTGAAGGAAATGAAGGAATTATTGTTATTGCGGCAACAAACCGTTCAGATGTTCTTGATCCGGCTCTACTTCGTCCAGGCCGTTTTGATAGAAAAGTATTAGTTGGTCGTCCAGATGTTAAGGGACGCGAAGCAATTTTGAAAGTCCATGCTAGAAATAAACCTTTAGCTGAAGATGTAGATTTGAAATTGGTAGCACAACAAACTCCAGGTTTTGTTGGCGCCGATTTGGAAAATGTATTGAATGAAGCAGCCTTAGTTGCAGCTCGTCGTAATAAATCAGTGATTGATGCTTCTGATATTGATGAAGCTGAAGATCGTGTTATCGCTGGACCATCTAAGAAAGACAAGACAGTTTCACAAAAAGAACGTGAATTGGTTGCCTACCATGAGGCAGGACATACCATTGTCGGTCTAGTATTGTCAAATGCCCGTGTTGTTCATAAAGTTACCATAGTACCACGTGGACGTGCAGGCGGATATATGATTGCACTTCCTAAGGAAGACCAAATGCTTCTATCTAAAGAAGATATGAAAGAACAATTAGCTGGCTTAATGGGTGGACGTGTAGCTGAAGAGATTATCTTTAACGTCCAAACAACTGGAGCATCTAATGACTTCGAACAAGCTACTCAGATGGCGCGTGCAATGGTTACAGAGTATGGTATGAGTGAAAAACTTGGTCCAGTACAATATGAAGGAAGTCATGCCATGTTTGGTGCACAAACCCCTCAAAAATCAATTTCAGAACAAACAGCTTATGAAATTGATGAAGAAGTTCGTTCATTATTGAATGAAGCACGAAACAAAGCTGCTGAAATTATCCAGTCAAATCGTGAAACTCACAAGCTGATTGCAGAAGCATTATTGAAATACGAAACATTGGATAGTACACAAATTAAATCTTTATACGAAACAGGAAAGATGCCTGAAACAATAGAAGAGGAATCACATGCACTATCTTATGATGAAGTAAAATCAAAAATGAGTGAAGAAAATTAATTATCTTAAATACTGTAAACAGAGGAAGCGCAAGTTTTCTCTGTTTTTTTAAAAAAACAGAGAAAACTCGAATTTAAATCAAAGATTTCGATATATAGAAAACAAAATACAAGTTCACCTATGTCAATGCTCTCTTAGAGGAAATGATTCAAATTTTCTGAAAATAAGAATGCAACAGTTACTTGAATAATATGAAGAAATGTTTTCAAAAAATGATATGTGTCTCATAAAAAATAATTATTGTAAGAAAAAAATTAACCGAAACTCTGGGCAGACGAACGATTTAAAGGCCGCAAAGCCCTTCTCAGAGAGCTGAAGGGAACATTACAAGACTTCTAAAAAAAAATTAAAAAAAGGTGTTGACAAAGTAAGAAAAGTCGGTATAATAGTAAGAGTTGAAAATAACAACTCCGGTCCGTTGGTCAAGGGGTTAAGACACTGCCTTTTCACGGCGGTAACACGGGTTCGAATCCCGTACGGACTATAGTATGTTACAGATGAAACACTAGATGAAAAAAATTAAAAAAAGTTTCAAAAAAGTGTTGACAAGCGAAAGCGGCTGTGATATACTAATATAGTTGTCACTTGAGAGAAGTGAGTGACAAAGACCTTTGAAAACTGAACAAGACGAACCAATGTGCAGGGCACTACAACTAAGGTTGTAGTACTGAACAATGAAAAAAACAATAAATCTGTCAGTGACAGAAATGAGTGAGAACTCAAACTTTTAATGAGAGTTTGATCCTGGCTCAGGACGAACGCTGGCGGCGTGCCTAATACATGCAAGTAGAACGCTGAAGGAGGA
>NZ_JAQFJI010000015.1:0-49421 GCF_030440055.1 Streptococcus sp. SO4 | reverse complement strand
AAATAGGGTGAAAAAACCTTTATTTGTTATGCAAAAAAAATAGAAGATAGGATAGAGAATCACTTTGATGATCTCAATCCTATCTCCTATTCAAATAGTTAGATTACTAACTTAATGACATTGGGGATTTTCCTAGCCTTCTTTAAATATACTATAGATAACGTTCTGCAACAGCAGCATCTCCAGGATAGTCTTCTTTCTGCCCTTGGATGATTTGGTAGCAGTCGGCTCCTTTACCAGCGATAATCACAGCGTCCAGTTCTTGACTTGTAACAGACATGGCGGCCTTGATGGCTTGCTCACGGTCGACAATCTTTTCAACAGGATGATGGATATAGCTACTGATTTCATCTGCAATGGCCATCGGATCTTCATAGTTTGGATCATCAGCTGTTAGAAAGACTTGAATTTCAGGATGTTGATCGAGGAGAAGTCCAAAGTCCTTACGACGGCTTTCTCCCTTGTTTCCAGTTGAACCAAGTACTAAAGCAATCTTTCCAGTTTGATGTGTTTCAACAACTGAGATTAGTTTTTTAAGACTGTCACCGTTGTGGGCGTAGTCGATGAAAACTTTTGCTCCATTTTTTTGAGTGAGGACTTCCATACGTCCAGGGACGCGAGTAGACGCAATCCCTTTTTTGATATCATCTAGACTAGCACCTAAACGAAGACAGGCAAGTCCTGCTGCAACAGCATTCTCTTGGTTGAAGTGCCCAATCAACTGAATATCATAGTCTCCAGCTAATTTACCAGTAGCTGAGAAGCTAAAGGCTTTGGAGTTCTCGATTTGGTTACTTGACTGGCTACCATAGAAGTCATGCTCTTGGTTCTCAACTTGTTCTTTTAGAACAGAGAAGTGGTCCATATCGCTATTAATGACAACTGCTCGGCTATTTTTCATCAAGAGACGCTTGTGGTAGAAGTAGTCTTCAAAGGTCGGATGCTCAATAGGACCAATATGGTCAGGACTAATGTTGAGGAAGACACCGACATCAAAGGTCAGGCCGTAAACCCGTTTCACCAAATAAGCTTGGCTGGATACTTCCATGATAAGGTGGGTTCTTCCATTATCAACTGCTTGAGCCATCATATCAAAGAGATCAATGCTTTCAGGAGTTGTTAGAGCAGATTTAAAGAAAGTCTTACCGTCCAAGGTCGTATTCATGGTTGATAACATAGCTGGACGATGTTGTTGATTTAAGATGTTGTAGGCGAAATAAGCTGCGGTTGTTTTTCCTTTAGTACCAGTGAAAGCAAGTAATTTTAATTTTTCCTGAGGGTTGCCATAAAACTCCATGGCAATCAAACTCATGGCTTTCTTAATATCGCTAACGACAATAACGGGAATACCGACTTCATAGTCCTGCTCAGCCACGTACCAACCAAGCCCTTGTGCGATAGCTGAAAACAGATATTCTTTTTTAAAGGCAGCTCCTTTTGCAAAAAATAGAGTATTTTCTTTGGTTGTTCGGCTATCGTAACTGATGCTGTCAAAAACAACATCGCTGTAGTTGTAGTGGTAATGTCCTTGGTCGATGATCTCACGGAAGAGATCATCTTTCTTTAAAATATCTAATACGGTTTCAATCTTTATCATACTTTCTATTGTAAACCGAAAGTCTGAATTTTACAAGTAACAAGGAAAAGTTTATAATGGAAGATAAGGAACATTTCCGTTATTAAAATTGAATGAGGAAGTTATGTCTAACGAAAATAATCATCAGCAGGCCCAGATGTTACGAGGGACTGCCTGGCTAACGGCTAGTAACTTTATCAGTCGCCTGCTCGGGGCCATCTACATCATCCCTTGGTATATCTGGATGGGGACTTATGCCGCTAAGGCAAATGGACTTTTCACCATGGGCTACAATATCTACGCCTGGTTCTTGTTGATTTCGACAGCGGGTATCCCGGTGGCAGTCGCAAAGCAGGTTGCCAAGTATAACACCATGCAAGAAGAAGAGCATAGTTTTGCTCTGATTCGAAGTTTTCTGGGCTTTATGACTGGACTCGGTCTTGTCTTTGCTTTGGTTTTATATCTCTTTGCGCCTTGGATGGCAGACCTTTCTGGTGTCGGTAAGGACTTAATTCCAATTATGCAGAGTCTGGCTTGGGCGGTCTTGATTTTCCCATCTATGAGTGTTATCCGCGGATTTTTCCAAGGAATGAATAATCTCAAGCCTTATGCCATGAGCCAAATCGCTGAGCAAGTTATCCGTGTTATTTGGATGCTCTTAGCAACCTTTATCATCATGAAACTTGGTTCAGGAGATTATCTGTCAGCAGTCACCCAGTCTACCTTTGCGGCCTTTGTGGGAATGGTAGCTAGCTTTGCTGTCTTACTTTATTTCCTTTTTAAAGAAGGGATGCTTCAAAAAGTTTTTGAAACGCGAGATAAGATTGATAGCAAACACCTGTTAATGGATACGATTAAGGAAGCTATTCCTTTTATCATAACAGGGTCAGCTATTCAGCTCTTCCAAATCTTGGACCAAATGACCTTTATCAATAGCATGAAGTGGTTTACCAACTACAGTAATGAAGACTTGGTTGTCATGTTTTCTTACTTCTCTGCCAATCCTAATAAAATCACCATGATTTTGATTTCGGTAGGAGTTTCGATTGGTAGCGTTGGGCTACCTCTCTTGACAGAGAACTATGTAAAGGGAGATTTACCAGCAGCTTCTCGTCTCATTCAAGATAGTATAACCATGCTTTTCCTATTCCTCTTACCTGCAACGGTTGGAGTAGTCATGGTAGGAGAACCCCTCTATACAGTCTTTTACGGTAAGCCAGATAGTTTGGCTATGGGCTTGTTTGTCTTTGCGGTCTTGCAGTCAACAATCCTAGGTTTGTACATGGTCTTATCACCAATGCTTCAAGCTATGTTCCGTAACCGCAAGGCAATCCTTTTCTTTTTCTATGGTTCCATTGCCAAACTCGTCTTACAAATACCATCAATAGCGATTTTCCATAGCTATGGTCCTCTCATTTCAACGACCATCGGTCTTATCATTCCAATTGTTTTAATGTATCGCGAGATCTGTCAGATTACAGGAGTTCATCGAAAAATTATCCTTAAACGAACCATCCTAGTGACTATTTTAACTCTTGTCATGTTTATCCTGGTAGGCTTCTTACAATGGATTCTTGGATTTGTTTTCCATCCAACTGGACGTTTCTGGAGCTTTATCTATGTCGCATTAATCGGTGCTATCGGTGGTGGTCTCTACGGATTCATGAGTCTCTATACTCGTCTCTTAGATAAGGTTATTGGGCAGGCAAAAGCTGACCAGTTACGAGCACGATTAAAATTATCATAATGCTTTATAAATAAAATGAACAGTTTGAACTTTTAAGGGGAAAAAGTTTAAATTGTTCATTTTTTATTAAAAAAAGAGAGAAAAAAATAAAAATTGTAGAAAAAAATAAATTTTTAACACATAAACGCTTGACTAAAAAAACTTTAACTGTATAATGATACAAATATTTAATTTTGGAGGTTCTGGAAATGAAAAAGTCTAAGGCAAAATATCTGACGCTAGCAGGCCTTGCCCTAAGTGCCGGTCTGCTCTTGGCGGCTTGTAGCAACTCTGCTAGTTCAACAAAGACATACAATTATGTATACAGTAGCGATCCCTCTAGTCTAAACTATTTAGTGGAAAACCGTGCAACAACAGGTGATGTTGTTACAAACTTGGTAGATGGCTTGATGGAAAATGACCAGTACGGAAACTACATTCCTTCATTAGCAGAGGACTGGACTGTTTCCCAAGATGGTTTGACTTATACTTACAAACTTCGTAAGGACGCCAAATGGTATACAGCAGATGGTGAAGAGTATGCACCAGTGACTGCACAAGATTTTGTGACTGGTTTGAAATATGCTGCAGATAAAAACTCAGAAGCCTTGTACCTAGTGCAAGATTCTGTTGCTGGTTTGGCTGACTACGTTAGCGGAAAAAACAAGGACTTTTCAACAGTTGGAGTCAAAGCTATTGACGACCAAACTGTTCAATATACTTTGACTCAACCAGAACCTTATTGGAATTCAAAAACAACTGCAACTATTTTGTTCCCAGTAAATGCAGACTTCTTGAACTCAAAAGGGGATGACTTTGGTAAGGTGGATCCAGCAAATATCTTGTATAATGGTCCATTTATCCTGAAATCATTCACATCTAAATCTGTACTTGAATACAAGAAAAATCCAAACTACTGGGATGCAAAAAATGTATTTGTAGATGATGTCAAGTTGACATACTATGATGGAAGTGACCAAGATGCGCTTGTTCGTAACTTTAGCGAAGGTGTCTATAGTTTTGCGCGTCTCTATCCAAATAGTTCAAGCTTTGCAGGTGTGCAAGAGAAATACAAGGATAATATCATCTATAGTATGCAAACTGCGACATCCTACTATTATAACTTTAACCTAGATAGAAAATCTTATAACCACACATCAAAAACGACAGATGCTGAAAAGACAGCCCAACAAGAAGCAGTCTTAAACAAATCATTCCGTCAAGCCATTAACTTTGCTTATGACCGTACAGCTTATGGAGCTCAGTCACAAGGGGAAGAGGGAGCAACTAAGATTATCAGAAACTTGCTCGTTCCACCTTCATTTGTAACTCTTGATGGTAAAGATTTTGGGGATGTCGTCGCTTCTAAGATGGTTAACTACGGCCAAGTATGGCAAAATGTGAACTTTGCGGATGCACAAGATGCTTATTATAATGCTGATAAGGCCAAAGAAGCTTTTGCACAAGCCAAGAAAGAATTGGAAGCTAAAGGCGTACAATTCCCTATTCATCTAGACTTGCCAGTAGACCAATCATATAAGAAGGGTGTCCAAGAGGCAAGTTCCTTCAAACAATCTATCGAGTCCGTCTTGGGTGCAGATAATGTCGTCATCGATATTCAAATGCTGACTACAGAAGAAATGGATGGCATTGGTTATCTTGCTAACACAGCTGCCCAAAAAGATTATGACCTCTACAATGGTGGTTGGAGCCCTGACTACCAGGATCCATCAACTTATCTTGATACACTTAACCTTACAAATGGTGGTTCATTGCAAAACCTTGGCTTAGAACCTGGTGAAAGTAATGCTAAAGCAACTGCGGTTGGCTTGGATACCTACACTAAGATGCTAGAAGAAGCCAATGCTGAACAAGATTTGACCAAACGTTATGACAAATACGCTGAAGCACAAGCTTGGTTGGTGGATAGCTCTCTCACACTTCCAAACGTTTCTCTTGGTGGAACACCAGGAATCAGAAAAACAGTTCCATTCTCTGCTGCCTTCTCTCAAGCGGGTAACAAAGGTGTTGAATCCTACAAATATGTTAAGTTGCAAGATAAGATTGTCACAACAGCTGAGTATGAAGAAGCTAGACAAAAATGGCTAAAAGAAAAAGAAGAATCTAACAAAAAAGCTCAAGAAGATCTTGCCAAACACGTTAAATAATAATTGTTAACAGAAAAACGATAACTCTAGAAAAGGTTATCGTTTTTTTATATAGTTTGAAACTATAACTAGCTCTTGAAAACAAGAAAACGAAGGATCCAAAATAAGTGGTACAATAGTTACTATAGATTTGGAGGTATTGTATGAGTAAATCATTTCACATCAACACAATTTTAGCACAAGCAGGGATCAAGTCTGATGAGGCAACAGGTGCTTTGGTTACACCTATTCACTTTTCAACGACTTATCAGCACCCAGAATTTGGTCAATCAACTGGATTTGACTATACCCGCACCAAAAACCCAACTCGTAGCAAGGCAGAGGAAGTTTTGGCAGCTATTGAATCAGCCAAGTATGCTTTGGCGACTAGTTCAGGTATGTCTGCGATTGTGTTAGCCTTTAGCGTTTTTCCAGTAGGAAGCAAGGTTTTGGCTGTCCGTGACCTTTACGGTGGCTCTTTCCGCTGGTTCAATCAAGTGGAGCAGGAAGGACGATTCCACTTTACCTATGCAAACACGGAAGAAGAGTTAATTGCCGAGCTAGAAAAGGATGTGGATGTACTTTATATCGAAACACCAACCAACCCTTTGATGTTGGAATTTGATATTGAAAAATTATCAAAATTAGCTCATGCTAAGGGTGCTAAAGTTGTCGTTGACAATACCTTCTATAGCCCGATTTACCAACGTCCAATTGAAGATGGAGCAGATATTGTCCTTCATTCAGCGACAAAATACCTTGCAGGACATAACGATGTCTTGGCTGGTGTAGTTGTGACAGATAATGCTGATTTGTACGAAAAACTCTTTTACAATCTCAACACGACAGGGGCTGTTTTGTCACCATTTGATAGTTATCAATTGATTCGTGGTCTTAAAACATTGTCACTTCGTATGGAGCGCTCAACAGCTAATGCTCAAGAGATTGTATCCTTTTTGGAACAATCACCTGCTGTCAAAGAAGTTTTGTATACAGGTCGTGGGGGAATGATTTCCTTTAAAGTGGCGGATGAGAAGCGTATCCCTCATATCTTGAATACTTTGAAAGTATTCTCTTTTGCTGAAAGCCTAGGTGGTGTTGAAAGTCTGATTACCTACCCAACCACTCAAACCCATGCAGACATTCCTGCAGAGGTTCGTCATTCTTATGGACTGACCGATGACCTTTTACGCTTGTCTATTGGTATTGAGGATGCTAGAGATTTGATTGAAGACTTGCGTCAAGCCCTGGAAGGATAAGACTATGGGAAAATATGATTTTACAACTTTGCCCAATCGTTTTGGACACCATACCTATAAATGGAAAGAAGCAGAGACTGACCGTCAAGTATTGCCGGCCTGGATTGCTGATATGGACTTTGAAGTCTTACCTGAGATTCGTCAGACTGTCCATGATTATGCAGAGCAATTAGTCTATGGCTATACCTATGCTAGTGATGGTTTGATTGAAGCAGTTCAAGACTGGGAAGAAAAACACCATGGTTATCGTTTTGATAAGGATGCTCTAGTCTTTATCGAAGGAGTAGTACCAGCCATTTCAACAGCCATTCAAGCTTTTACAAAAGAGGGTGAAGCAGTGCTCATTAACACACCGGTATATCCTCCTTTTGCTCGCAGCATTAAGCTCAACAATCGTCGATTAATCACCAACTCTCTAGTAGAAAAAGATGGACTTTTTGAGATTGACTTTGATCAATTGGAGAAAGATTTTGTCGAAGAGGAAGTGAAGCTCTACGTTCTCTGTAATCCTCATAATCCTGGTGGACGTGTTTGGGAGAAGGAAGTCTTGGAGAAGATTGGACAACTTTGTCAAAAACATGGAGTCTTGCTGGTATCTGATGAGATTCACCAAGACATGGCCTTGTTTGGACATAAACACCAGTCATTCAATACGGTAAATGAAGATTTTAAAGAATTTTCACTGATTTTAAGCAGTGCGACCAAGACCTTCAATATTGCTGGGACCAAGAATTCTTACGCCATTATCGAGAATCCCAAGTTGAGAGTGGCTTTCCAGAAGCGCCAGCTTGCTAATAATCAACATGAAATCTCAGGTTTGGGATATTTAGCAACAGAAACTGCCTATCGATATGGTGAAGATTGGTTGACAGAACTCAAAGAACTGATTGAGAAACACATCAATTATGTAGTTGATTTGCTTGGTAAAGAAACTAAAATCAAGGTCATGAAACCTCAAGGGACCTATCTCATTTGGCTTGATTTTTCAGCCTATGATATTAGAGATGAAGAATTAAAAAGCCTTTTAAGAGACGAAGCCAAGGTTATCCTGAATAGGGGCTTGGACTTTGGTGAAGAAGGAGCTCTACATGCTCGCTTAAATGTAGCCATGCCGACATCTGTCTTGGAAGAAGTTTGTCAACGAATCCTAACCACTTTCGCTAACCTTTAACAAGCTAGCCTTCTGGGGGAAAAGTACCCTAGAAGGCTATTTTCATAGGCAGAAATGTGGTATAATTAGGAGATAAAGAAAAGGGGAAACTATGGCTAAATTGATTCCAGGGAAACTTCGGATGGAGGGAGCTCAACTCTACGAAACTAGTCAGATTGAAATTATTAAAGAGAAAGACCATCGTCTCTATGCGCGTGTAGCAAATGAAGAAATTCGCTATAGCCTGGATGATGATTTGGTTTTTTGTGCTTGTGATTTTTTCCAAAAAAGAGGGTTTTGTGTACATTTGGCAGCACTAGAACATTACCTAAAAAATGACCCGATTGGCCAGGAACTCTTAGGAAATCTGGAAAATGTGCACGAAAAGAAAGAAGAAGTTGAAACTCAGGTTACTTTTGGAGGAAAGTTTTTAGAATCCGTCCAAATTCCGAAACTTTCTGAAATCTATCAGTTGTCTGCTCAAGGGCAGGTTGAAGCAGGGACTAATCGTATTATTTGGACTTTGAGAGTCGGTCTTATTCAGACACAGAAATTCTATGTAATCCGAGATATACCCCTTTTTCTGAAGGTTTTAGAAACTAGCAAACCCTATATGATTGGGAAGTTATATGAAACTTCCTTGAATATTCGTCAGTTTGATGAAAGTAGCCAATTTGTTCTAAATTTCCTTCAAGGAATTCTAGAAGATGAGGCTGAAAATGCCCTCTTTTTCCAAAATCAAGGTCGTCATCTCTATTTCCCGCTGTCTTTTTTTGAGCAGGGTGTTAGTCTGCTGATGGGCTTAGATGCATTTCAATTTGACCATCAGATTTCGAATTATCACCACCTTGTATTTCAAGATTTTGATGGTCAAGCAGGTTTGTTTACCTTTCAAATTGAAGAAAAGTCCAACTATTTTGAGATGGAAATTGTTCAACAGGTAGGGCTTAATTCGTTTTATAAGGGACAAGTCTTGTTTACTAAAGGTACATTTTATCTTCTGTCTAAAGAACAAGCTAGACTTATAGAAAAATTAAAAAAAGTACCTATCGATAAAAGTGGTAGAAAGATTTTACAATTTGATACCAGTGATCGAGATCTTTTAGCTTCGACCTTATCCCAGTTCAAAAACGTAGGAAAGGTAGAGGCTCCTGATGGGCTTCGAATTCAGTCTTTCCATCCTTCTTTCTACATGGAAGGAGAAGAGGACGGTTCTATTCGTTTGGATATGCAGTTTCAGTATGAAACTTGCCTAGTAAGGAATCGTGATGAACTAGAGAGTCTTCCATTTGCTAGCGATATTCAACTAGAGAAAGAGATTTTTCAACTAGCTCTATCAGCTGGATTCGAAGCAGATTTTCGTTCATGGCGTCAAAGTTTGAAAGCTGATGCAGTCCATGCCTTCTTCAAGGAAGTTTTGCCAGCCTTTGCAGCACTTGGAGAATTAAAGATTTCTGAAAGCTTGCAAGACCTTTATCAGGTTCAGAAGCCTCAAGTTCACATCTCATCCAAGGGAAGCCTATTAGAAATTCAATTTGATTTTCAATATATAGACCAGGAAGAAATCGATCGAGCGATGAAAGCGCTAGTTGAGAAGCAGGATTATTATATTTCGTCCTCTAACCAGGTTTACTATTTCGATGATCAGACCAAGCGTATCCGTCAGGATTTAGAAGAATTAGGGATAGAGGACCTACAAGATGGAGCTTTTCGAGCTCGTAAATCTCTAGCTTATACCCTATCTCATCTATTTAAGGACCAGGATCAAATTTCTTTCACCGAAGAATTTCGCAATTTGGCCCATGATTTGACGCATCCAGAAGATTTTCCGATGAAAGTGCTGAATATCCAAGCAGATCTCAGGGATTATCAGAAAAAGGGAATTCAGTGGCTTCAAATGCTTCACCATTATGGCTTTGGTGGGATTTTAGCAGATGATATGGGACTTGGGAAGACCTTGCAAACTATTGCCTTTTTAAGTAGTCAGGTTCAAGCAGATACTAGTGTCCTAATCCTTGCACCATCTGGCTTAATCTATAACTGGGCTGATGAATTTCAAAAGTTTGCTCCAGATTTGGATGTAGCGGTTGTGCATGGCTTAAAATCTCATCGAGAATCAATTTTGGCAGAAAATCATCAGATTTATGTGACAAGCTATGCAACTTTCCGTCAGGATAGTGAGATTTATCGAAACCTATCTTTTGATTTTCTTTTTCTAGATGAAGCTCAAGTGATGAAAAATGCACAAACGAAGATTGCTCAAAGTTTGCGACGATTTGTGGTTCCATCTGTCTTTGCACTATCAGGAACACCGATTGAAAACCATCTGGGAGAACTCTGGTCGATTTTTCAGATTGTCTTACCAGGCCTCTTACCTGCTAAGAAGGAGTTTATGAAACTATCAACTGAAAGAGTGACTCAATTTATCAAACCCTTTGTCATGAGACGCAAGAAAGAAGAGGTTTTGACAGAGTTGCCTGACTTGATTGAAGTCGTCTATAAGAATGAACTGGAGGATCAACAAAAAGCTATCTATCTTGCTCAGCTGCAACAGATGCAGGAGCGTCTGGGACAGGTAAGCGATTCGGAATTTCAACGAAATCGTGTCGAAATTTTGACTGGTCTCATGCGTCTGCGTCAGATTTGTGATACACCTGGGCTCTTTATGGAGGACTACCAAGGGGAGAGTGGGAAGCTGGATAGTTTACGAGATTTGCTGGTTCAGATTGCTGAAGGTGGACACCGTGTACTTATCTTCTCACAATTTAGAGGTATGCTGGATCGGATTGAGCAAGAGCTGCCTGACTTACGCTTGACTTCCTTTAAAATTACGGGCTCAACTCCTTCTCAAGAACGTCAGGAAATGACCAAGGCTTTTAACCAAGGAGAGCGCGATGTATTCTTGATTTCTCTAAAAGCTGGTGGGGTAGGACTCAATCTCACTGGTGCGGATACGGTCATTCTAGTAGACTTATGGTGGAATCCTGCAGTTGAATCTCAGGCTATCGGTCGAGCCCATCGTATGGGGCAAGAGCAGGCTGTTGAAGTTTATCGCCTTGTGACTCGAGGTACAATTGAAGAAAAGATTCAAGAATTACAAGAGAAAAAGAAAAATCTTGTTTCTGAAATCTTGGATGGAACAGAGTCTCGAGGAAGTCTGAGTCTAGCTGAAATACGAGAAATTTTAGGGATTTCATGAGCCTATACTTGAAAAATCAAGACATTACGCTATAATGGAGTATTGAAAGGAAATAAATATGACACAAAAACGATTTCCAATAGTGGCAGATGATGAAGTCATGTTGACAGAAATGCCAGTTATGAATCTCTACGATGAGTCGGATTTCATCAGTAATATCAAAGGTGATTATCAAGATAAAAACTACTTAGAATGGTCTCCAATCACTGAAGAAAAAAAGCAAGAGAAAGCCAAGCCTCTTGTAAAATCGATTGAGAAAAAAGAAAAATCCTATGCTGAATTAGCGCGTGAAGAAGCTCGTGCGGATTTGAAAAAGAAGCGTTCGGCTCGATATTTGACTCAGGATGTGAGTCATACGAGACGTCAAACGAAAACAAGCCAGGTGCGTCCAGCAAATCAACCGACAGCACCTTTTCAAAAAGAAAATCCAGGAGAATTTGCGAAATATAGTCAGAAGTTAGGTCAATCTCACTATATTTTGGCAGAAACCGTTTCTCAAGTGGAACATCCAATTTCAGACGGTGAAACAAGTCGTTCCAAGAAAAACAATTATGACTTTTTAAAGAAAAGTCAAATTTATAACAAAAAAAGTAAACAAAAAGAACAAGAACATCAAGTGGCCCAAGAGCTTAACTTGACTAGAATGAGCGAATAGAGGGGAAGAAAATGGCAAAAACCTATCATTTTATCGGAATCAAAGGATCAGGTATGAGTGCCTTGGCTTTGATGTTGCATCAAATGGGGCACAAGGTGCAAGGTTCTGACGTTGAAAAGTACTACTTTACACAACGTGGACTGGAGCAAGCAGGAATTACAATTTTACCTTTTGATGAAAAAAATCTTCAAGGTGATTTAGAAATTATCGCTGGTAATGCCTTCCGTCCAGATAACAATGTTGAAATTGCTTATGCAGACCAAAATGGTATCAGCTACAAACGTTACCATGAGTTTCTTGGTAGCTTTATGCGTGACTTTATCAGTATGGGAGTTGCTGGTGCCCACGGTAAGACGTCAACGACTGGTATGCTTTCTCACGTCTTGTCACACATCACTGATACAAGCTACTTGATCGGAGATGGTACAGGTCGTGGTTCTGAAAATGCCAAGTATTTTGTCTTTGAATCAGACGAGTATGAGCGCCATTTCATGCCGTATCACCCAGAATATTCTATTATTACGAACATTGACTTTGACCACCCTGACTATTTCACAAGCTTGGAAGATGTCTTCAACGCCTTCAATGATTATGCCAAACAAATTACTAAAGGCTTGTTCGTTTACGGTGAAGATGCTGAGTTGCGTAAGATTACGGCTAATGCTCCGATTTACTACTATGGTTTTGAAACAGAAGGTAATGACTTTGTAGCAAGTGACTTGCTTCGTTCTACAACAGGTTCAACCTTTACCGTTCACTTCCGTGATCAAGAGTTGGGTCAATTCCACATTCCAACTTTCGGTCGCCACAATATCATGAATGCCACAGCAGTGATTGGTTTGCTTTATACTGCTGGCTTTGACTTGAATTTAGTACGTGAACACTTGAAGACTTTTGGTGGAGTGAAACGTCGCTTTACAGAAAAGGTTGTTAATAATACGGTTATCATCGATGACTTTGCTCACCATCCAACTGAGATCATTGCGACGCTAGATGCTGCACGTCAAAAATACCCAAGCAAGGAAATCGTGGCAATTTTCCAACCACACACCTTTACTCGTACAATTGCCTTGTTGGATGATTTTGCTCAGGCCTTGAATCAGGCTGATGCAGTTTACCTCGCACAAATCTATGGATCTGCTCGTGAGGTGGACCATGGTGATGTCAAGGTAGAAGACCTTGCAAATAAAATCAACAAGAAACATCAAGTTATCACAGTTGAAAATGTTTCTCCACTCCTAGACCATGATAATGCTGTCTATGTCTTTATGGGAGCTGGCGATATCCAAACTTATGAATATTCATTCGAACGTCTCTTGTCTAATTTGACAAGCAATGTTCAGTAAGGAAGATCATGGAATTTCCAATTAAAATAAGGGAAGCACAGCAATCAGATATAAATCAGATTTGCTTGATCCAAGAAAGTATTTCAAACTCCCTAGAAGTATTGAATAGAGAAATAATAGAAGAACGTATCCGCAACCATGCGGGTACGTTTCTCTTAGCTAGCCTGGATGATCAAGGGATTGCTTATATCACTGCGACGACACCTCCTATTCCCTCTTTAAGAAAATGGATGCTTGAGATCGGAGATGAGGAATTCATTCGCGAGAACTCAATCATCCTTGAAGATTTAGCTGTCGATCCCGATTTTCAGGGGCAAGGCTTTGGAACCTTGTTGCTAGCAGCTTTGAAGGAAGTTACCCGTCAGCAAAATAGACCAGGTATTTATTTGCTTTGCGAGGATGAGTCGCTGGCCTACTTTGAAATGAATGGATTTGTGGAACAAGGGATTGTAGATGGAGAAAGGAGCAGTGAATTTGCCTTTCTCATGCGTTGGCAGAATCCCTATTATCAGGAGAAAATATGATTATTAGACAAGCTAGATTGACAGATTTAGATCGTATCTTTGAAATTGAACTAGAAAATTTTTCAATTGAAGAAGCCATTCCTCGTCCTGTTTTTGAAGCTCATCTGAAGGAAATTAAGACCAGTTTTTTAGTGGCTGAAAAAGAGGGGGAAATACTAGGCTATATTGAGGGACCAGTAGTCCCTCATCGACATTTACAAGACCAGTCCTTTACAGAAGACATTAAAGATTATAGCCATCAAAAAGGTGGCTATATCTCTGTGACTTGTCTATCCATTGCTAAGAAAGCTCAAGCTTTAGGTGTCGGACGAAAATTATTGACCGCTTTAAAAGATCTCGCTCTTGAGCATGAGCGTGAGGGAATCAATCTAACCTGCCATGACTATCTCATTGGATATTATGAGAAACATGGTTTTGTGAATGAAGGAAAATCAAAGTCGACTTTTGCTGGTGAAGAATGGTATGACATGGTCTGGGAAAACACGAATTAGGCATCAGAAAGGCATCTATGGTTGCTTTTCTTTAGTTTTTAAGATATAATATTATGGATTATCAACAAGGAGGTAACACCTTTGAGCGAAAATTCTCGAGAAGAAGAAAAGTTAAGTTTTAAAGAACAAATTTTAAGAGATTTGGAAAGATTAAAAAGAGAAGACGGCATCGCGAATACTAAAAGTAGCAACGATGATTTGTTTTCAAATTTAAGTAATAGTTCAGAAGCGGAAAAAGCAGCGGAAGAACCTTCTGTAGAAGATTTGATGGCCAATTCTGTTTCTTTAGTGGATGAATTGCTTGCTAATGCTCCAGCAGTTCCACCACGTCCAGTTTTACAAGATGATTCAGTTGAAACTTCTGTAGCTTCAGAACCAGTTGTATCTTCAGAGCCAGCTGTAGTTTCAGAGCCAGCTGTAGCTCCAGATCCTCTACCATCAACGGAAGCTGTTGAACCCGTCAAGCCTCTTGAACCTGCTCAACCAGCGGAAGAAGAGAAAGAGTTCAATGCTATTTCGACAAGGATTCCAGTTTCTTATCGTACGAATCAGGCTAAACCAAGTCCTGCTAGAAAGAATATTAAACCTCAACCGAAACCAACAGATCTTGCAAAAGAAACTCCAAGTCAAGAGCCAGTTGCTCCAGTTGAAACTAGAACTGAACTTCCTAGAAGAAGTCGTAAAGAATCAGTGAAACCAATCAAGAAAAAGAAAAAATCACGCTTGAAAGGATTTTTCGTAACAGTATTTGTTTTATTGATTTTACTAGGTGTGGGTGGATTCTTTGGTTACCGTTATGTCGAATCTGCACTCCAACCAGTTGATGCAAATTCAAAACAGTATGTCACGGTTCAGATTCCAGAAGGGGCTAATCTTCAGCAAATTGGTGATACCTTAGAAAAATCTGAATTGGTAAAACATGGTTTTATCTTTAGCCTTTATGCTAAGTATAAAGACTACAATGATTTGAAATCTGGTTACTATAATTTGCAGAAGAGCATGAGTACAGATGATATCATCAAAGAATTGCAAAAGGGTGGAACGCCTCAACCTCAAGAAGTTGCACTTGCAAATCTTACAATCCCTGAAGGTTATACCCTTGATCAAATCGCACAAACAGTTGGTCAGCTTCAAGGAGACTTTAAAGAACCTTTGACTGCTGATGCCTTCTTGGCAAAAGTGCAAGATGAAACCTTCATCTCTCAATTAGTTGCTAAGTACCCAACCCTTCTCGAAAGTCTACCAACTAAAGAAAGTGGTGTTCGTTATCGTTTAGAAGGATACCTATTCCCAGCAACTTATGCTATCAAAGAAAGCACAACAATTGAAAGTTTGATTGATGAAATGGTGGCAGCTATGGACAAAAACTTGTCAGCACATTACACTGCAATCAAAGAAAAGAACTTGACAGTGAATGAACTCCTCACCATTGCATCACTTGTGGAAAAAGAAGGATTGAAAACTGACGACCGCAAACTGATCGCTGGAGTTTTCTATAATCGTTTGAACCTTGGCATGCCGCTCCAAAGTAACATTGCTATTCTCTATGCAGAAGGTAAGCTAGGACAAAATATTAGCTTGGCAGATGATGCAGCAATTGATACAACAATCAATTCACCATATAATGTTTATACAAACCTTGGCTTAATGCCTGGCCCAGTAGACAGTCCAAGTCTGGATGCAATTGAAGCAAGTATCAATCAAACTAAGAGCGACTATCTCTACTTTGTAGCCAATGTACAAGATGGTAAGGTTTACTTTGCAACGACACGAGAGGAACATGATCGAAACGTTGCAGAGCATGTTAACAGTAAATTGACACAATCAAGTAGTTCAAACTAACTCTTAGAACAAGATTTGCTATTATATCCGTGAATGTAGAAAAGAATCTCTAATTTTTACGGGAATAGCAAGTCACACAAGTCTTTCCGCTATGATTAGAAAAGCCTGAAATCCATAAGTTTTAGGCGTTCGGAAATTGAGATCTTATTTGAACCTGAGTCTAGAAGTGATAGAATCATTAGGTTTAGGCACAGATTTTAAAAGGTCGCTACTAACCAAAATCATTTAAGGAAAGCTTTAAAAAGACTTTGTCTTCATTGTAAAATTATGTGGTTTACCACATAATTTTGCTTTACTACCTAAAGAAATTTAAATTTAATCAAAAGAAAGTTGAGAAAAATGGCAGAAAAAACATATCCAATGACCCTTGAAGAAAAAGAAAAACTCGAAAAAGAATTAGAAGAGTTGAAACTAGTTCGTCGTCCAGAAGTTGTAGAACGCATCAAGATTGCGCGTTCATACGGTGACTTGTCAGAAAATAGTGAGTATGAAGCAGCTAAGGACGAGCAAGCCTTCGTTGAAGGACAAATCTCTAGCTTGGAAACAAAAATCCGTTATGCTGAGATTGTCAATAGCGATGCAGTTGCTCAAGATGAAGTTGCTATCGGGAAAACAGTCACTATCCAAGAAATTGGTGAAGACGACGAAGAAGTATATATCATCGTGGGATCAGCGGGTGCAGATGCCTTTGCAGGTAAAGTATCAAATGAAAGCCCAATTGGGCAAGCCTTGATTGGTAAGAAAACAGGTGATACTGCTACGATCGAAACACCTGTAGGAAGCTATGATGTTAAAATCTTAAAAGTAGAAAAAACAGTTTAATAGGAATGAAAAGAAGGAGTAGATGCAGGGAAAGCGCTTCCCATTACTCCTTTTCTTAATTCTAAAAACTAGAGGAGACTATATGAATTCAGAAAATAAGCACAAAAAGAAAAATAAAATGGAACGTGGGTTAACCAATCGCCATGTTCAGGTTATGGCCATTGCAGGAACAATTGGAACAGGACTTTTTCTAGGAGCTGGACGTTCCATTAGTTTGACAGGTCCGTCAATCGTCTTGGTCTATATGATTACGGGTGGCTTTATGTATCTTATGATGCGTGCTATCGGGGAAATGTTGTACCAGGATCCGGAGCAACATACCTTTATCAATTTTATTACCCGTTATCTAGGTCAGGGTTGGGGTTACTTCTCAGTCTGGTCTTACTGGCTCTCAGTAGTCTTTATCGGAATGGCCGAGATTACGGCTATCTCTCACTATGTTCAGTTTTGGTTTCCATCCTGGCCATCTTGGTTGATTCAGGTTGTATTTCTGACAATACTCGGCTTAGTGAACTTGATTGCCGTTAAAATCTTTGGTGAAGTAGAATTTTGGTTTGCCATGATTAAAATTGTGGCTATTCTTGCTATGATTGCGACAGGTATTTTTATGGTTTTGACCGGCTTTGAAACGCCTTATGGTTCAGCAAGTCTTGCTAATATTAGTGAACACTTCTCACTTTTCCCAAATGGTGGGATGAACTTTGTCATGGCCTTCCAGATGGTTTTCTTTGCTTACTTGATGATTGAGTTTATCGGTGTTACTACATCTGAAACTAAGGATCCAAGAAAAGTCTTGCCTAAGGCTGTTAAGGAAATTCCCTTGCGAATTATCTTTTTCTACGGTGGAGCTCTCTTAGCCATCATGTCTATTATTCCTTGGCGTGAGCTTTCTGCAGCGGATTCACCATTTGTAACGGTATTTGAACTTGTTGGACTTAAGTGGGCGGCAGCCTTGATTAACTTCGTTGTCTTGACATCAGCTGCATCAGCCTTGAATTCAACCCTTTACTCAACAGGTCGTCACTTGTACCAAATTGCCCATGATTCACCAAATCGTTTCTTGAAAGCTATTAAGGCAGATACACTCTCACGTCACAACGTTCCTCAGAATGCTATCATTGCTTCTGCCGTATTGATTGGTTTTGCAGCCTTCATCAATGTCCTTCCAGGCGTATCAGATGCCTTTGCTTTGATTACAGCTTCTTCATCAGGTGTTTATATCGCTATCTACATCTTGATCATGGTAGCCCATCTCAAATATCGTAAGTCTAAAGACTTTATGTCGGATGGCTATCTCATGCCTCAATATCGCTTGCTAAATCCTTTAACAATGCTCTTCTTTATCTTTGTATTTGGAACCCTCTTTTTACAAGAATCAACTGTAATGGGAGCTCGAGGTTCAGCAATCTGGATTGTTGCATTTGGTATTTATAGCCAATGGAAGTTTAGAAAATAAGTCAGAAGCTCATCAACTTAGGTTGGTGAGTTTTTTTAGTTTGACAGTTCTTTAAAATAGGAATATAATCAAGGCGTAAGTGTCTTGGAGGAGGGTTTGATGCACATTAGATTGGAGAATACAGAGTCTCAGAAAGCACAGGAAATAGGGAATTTGATTCGTTCTTATAATCGTTCTAAAAGGGAAGCAGCTGAATGTGAGCCACTAAACCTATATGTCGAAGATGAACAAGGTCAACTCCTAGCTGGCTTAGTAGCAGAGACTTTCGGGAATTGGTTAGAAATTGAGTATTTATTTGTGAAAGAAGACTTGCGAGGACAAGGAATCGGCTCCCAACTATTGCAGCGAGCAGAAAGTGAAGCTAAGAAGAGAAATTGTCGCTACGCTTTTGTGAATACGTATCAATTTCAAGCACCAGCCTTTTATCAGAAGTATGGCTACAAGGAGGTCTTTGTTTTGAAAGACTATCCCTACTCTGGTCAAAGGCACTATTATCAAAAAGATTTGTAAACGGAAAATGACCGATTGAAGAGAGTGGCACATCATAATGGAGGCGGGTTAATGGATATCATACTAGATATGGGTAATGTTCTACTGGAATGGAACAAGGATAAGATTTTGAAAGCTGTAGCTAAAACTCAGAAAGATTATCTGATATTAGACAAGGCTATTTTTCAGTCGGGGCTATGGGAAAGGTTGGACCTGGGGACCTTGACTCGGGAAGAATTGGTTGATAAGGTTCTTTCCCTATTAGGAGATTGCTATCAGAAAAAGGTTGAAGAAGTCATTTGGAACTGGCCTGCCTATATCGATATTTACACGGAAGTCTTTCCGCTTCTTGCACGTTTAAAGGAAAATGGCCATCGTATTTTTGTCCTATCTAATACCTCACCAGTTTTTTATGAATTATTGAAAGATCAATTATCACCTCTAGAAAAGATTTTAGATGGGTTTGTTCTTTCCTGTGATATTAAGGTCATCAAACCTGATCGAAAAATGTTTGAAGAAATCCTCCGTAAATACGAGTTGAATCCAGCAAATTGTGTCTTTCTTGATGATATAGCAGACAACACTAACATGGCTGAAAGTTTAGGCATCAAAGCCTATCAAGTCAAACAGAGAAGTGACGTTGTAGATATTTTGAAAAAATTTGAATAAGCAGAAAACTCTCTATCATTTAGCTGGTAGAGAGTTTTTTGTTAAAAAAATTGTACAAAATGCAATATATATATTGCACAATGTAAAATATATGGTATAATGTATTTGAGAAAAGAAGCGCGACTTTTAAAATTAAGGAGGAGGTAACAAGTGGCTAAGAATATAAAATTAAAATTAGCTCGAGTGGAGCTTGACATGACACAAGGTGATTTGGCAGAAGCTGTGGGTGTCACTCGACAGACTATCGGCTTGATAGAGGCAGGAAAGTACAATCCCTCGCTTTCGCTTTGCCAGTCTATTTGCAGATGCTTAGGGAAAACTTTAGACCAATTATTTTGGGAGGAAGAAGATGAAAAATAAATTTTATTATTATCAATTATTAGACGAAAGAGAAGAACAACTGATGAATAAAGCTAGTGCAGAGAGTTTTTATATTTCTATCGGATTATTGTTTCTAACTTATTTCATAGCAGTGTTAGCACCAAGCCTTTTTAATCCAAGTATGCTTCTCGTTATTATTATCATAGGGACTTTTTACTTTATCAATCGTGCTAGAAGTCTAGGTGTGACTTACTATAGTCGTTTTCATTTTACAATTTTAGGATGTCTGTTATTAACTCTAGTGATTACAGCTACCTTGATGCTACAGAACTACCAGTTCAATATCGAAATATATCAGCATAACCCTCTACATCTTAAATACATTTTTGCTTGGGTATTTACCTATATCTTTTATCTTCCTTGGGTCTTTATTGGTAACTTAGGTTTGAAAAGTTATGGTGAATGGGCTCAGAAGAAGTATGAAAAAGATATGGATGAGCTCGAGAGCATGGAATAGCTTGTTAGCTTTTTCTCCATCTTGGTAAAATGTGTTATAATAGTACTAATTTATGAGAAAAGAAGAAATATTTTCTTCTTTTTACAAATAAGGAAGAAGGACAGTATATGTACCCAGATGACAGTTTAACATTGCACACAGATTTGTATCAGATTAACATGATGCAGGTTTACTTCGACCAAGGAATTCATAACAAGAAAGCAGTTTTTGAAGTTTATTTCCGCCAACAACCGTTTAAAAATGGTTATGCTGTTTTTGCAGGTTTGGAACGCATTGTGAACTACCTAGAAAACCTGCGCTTTTCTGATAGCGATATAGCTTATTTGGAGTCACTTGGTTATCATGGTGCCTTCCTGGAATATCTCCGTAATCTCAAGTTAGAGTTGACGGTGCGTTCTGCTCAAGAAGGGGACTTAGTATTTGCTAATGAACCGATTGTTCAAGTGGAAGGACCTTTAGCGCAGTGTCAATTGGTTGAAACAGCTCTTTTGAATATTGTTAATTTTCAAACCTTGATTGCGACCAAGGCTGCTCGTATTCGCTCGGTCATTGAAGATGAGCCTTTGATGGAGTTCGGTACACGTCGTGCGCAAGAGATGGATGCAGCTATCTGGGGAACTCGTGCCGCTGTCATTGGTGGTGCCAATGGAACTAGTAATGTACGTGCAGGTAAGCTCTTTGGAATTCCGGTTTTAGGGACTCACGCCCATGCCTTGGTTCAAGTCTATGGGAATGACTATCAGGCTTTCAAGGCTTATGCCTCAACTCACAAAAACTGTGTCTTCCTAGTGGATACCTATGACACCCTTCGCATCGGTGTTCCAGCAGCCATTCAGGTTGCGCGTGAACTCGGTGACAAGATTAATTTCCTTGGTGTTCGTATTGACTCTGGTGATATCGCCTATATTTCTAAAAAGGTTCGTCAACAACTGGACGAGGCAGGATTTACTGATGCTAAGATTTATGCATCCAATGACCTTGATGAAAATACCATCCTTAACCTCAAAATGCAAAAAGCTAAGATTGATGTTTGGGGTGTAGGAACTAAGCTCATTACAGCCTATGACCAACCAGCTCTAGGAGCAGTTTATAAGGTTGTTGCCATTGAAGATGAAAATGGTCAGATGCGCAATACTATCAAACTCTCTAGCAATGCTGAAAAAGTTTCAACTCCAGGTAAGAAACAAGTTTGGCGCATTACCAGTCGTGAAAAAGGAAAATCTGAAGGTGATTATATTACCTATGACGGCGTTGATGTGTCAAGTATGACTGAACTCAAGATGTTCCACCCAACCTATACTTACATCAAGAAAACTGTCCGCAATTTTGATGCCGTTCCTCTTTTGGTAGACATTTTTAAGGAAGGTAAGCTAGTCTATGATTTACCAAGTCTTCCTGAAATTCAGGCCTATGCTCGCAAGGAATTTGATAAGCTTTGGGATGAATACAAACGTGTTCTTAACCCACAACATTATCCAGTAGACTTAGCGCATGATATTTGGCAAGATAAGATGGACTTGATTGACAAGATGCGTAAGGCAGCTCTAGGTGAAGGAGAAGAAGAATGAGTTTGCAAGAGACCATTATCCAGCAATTAGGGGTTAAACCTGTCATCGACCCTCAAGAAGAAATCCGTCGTTCCATTGACTTTCTAAAGAAATACCTAAGAAAACATCCCTTCCTTAAAAGTTATGTATTAGGAATTTCTGGTGGTCAAGACTCGACTTTAGCTGGTCGCCTTGCCCAACTAGCTATAGAAGAAATGCGAGCTGAAACCGGTGATGATTCTTATAAATTTATAGCAGTTCGCCTGCCTTATGGAGTGCAAGCTGATGAAGCAGATGCCCAAAAAGCCCTAGCTTTTATCCGACCAGATGTGAGCTTGGTCGTTAATATCAAGGAATCTGCTGATGCTATGACAACAGCAGTGGAAGCAACAGGCAGTCATGTTTCCGATTTTAACAAGGGAAATATCAAGGCTCGTAGTCGTATGATTGCCCAATATGCCCTTGCGGGTACCCATAGCGGAGCAGTTATCGGGACTGATCATGCTGCGGAAAATATCACAGGTTTCTTTACCAAATTTGGTGACGGTGGTGCAGATATTCTCCCACTTTATCGCCTCAATAAACGCCAAGGAAAACAACTTTTGAAGGAGCTTGGAGCTGATCCGGCCCTCTATAAAAAAATCCCAACAGCAGATTTGGAAGAAGAAAAACCAGGTATTGCAGACGAAGTAGCATTAGGAGTTACTTACGCAGAAATTGATGACTACCTCGAAGGTAAACAAGTCAGCCCAGAAGCTCAAGCAACCATTGAAAAATGGTGGTACAAAGGCCAACACAAACGCCATTTACCAATCACAGTGTTTGATACGTTTTGGGAGTAAAAACCTCCAGTGGAGGTTTTTACTCTCTCACCTAGAAATAAGAAAGTGAGAGTAAGTCCGGGGGACCTTGAACCCCGAGTCTAGAAATAGGGAAACGAGGCAGGTCGGTAACTCGAAGAGTTCGATTTCGTAGTCTCACCCCCGCAAGGCTGACTAGGCTTGAAAAAGCTTGATAAAGCGTATTTCAAGCCAGACAGCTACTGCGTCATGAAATTGGAGGAAACTGTTGTTTTATCAATGTTTATGAGTAAAGTGTTTTTACCCCAAGTCTAGAAATAAGAAAGCGAGTAACGATTATGAAAGCACTAGGTACACAACCTATAGAAACTGAACGTTTGATACTGAGGAGATTTGTGGAAGGTGATGCTCGAGCCATGTTTGATAATTGGGCTTCATGCTCAGAAAATCTAACTTATGTGACTTGGAATCCACACCTGAATGTCGAACAGACTCGAAATTCTATTGGCAATTGGGTAAAATCCTATGACGATCCAAATTACTACAAATGGGCCATTAGTCTCAAAGAAAATCCAGACTATGTCATTGGAGATATTAGTCTGGTCAGTGTGGATGAAGAAAACTTTAGCTGTGAGATCGGATATATCTTAGGAATGGACTACTGGGGACGAGGACTCATGACAGAAGCCTTGAAAGCAGTTTTATCATACTGTCTGGATGAGATTGAATTTAAAGAGGTTAATGCCTGCTATGCAAGTTTAAATCCTGCCTCTGGTCGTGTGATGGAAAAGGCTGGTATGACTTTTTGGAAGACGATTCCAGATGGTGTGAAACGAAAAGATTATATAGCTGATAAAATTTATTATCAAATCAAAAAATAAGATGGAAAGTTAAGCTTTTCCATCTTATTTTTTGTAATATACTTTTTAATCAAAATAAAGCAAATCTTTGCTAGTGCTTGTAAAGAGGTCAAAACCATCTTTAGTTACAACACCACAGTCTTCGATGCGGACACCGACTTTACCAGGGATGTAGATACCAGGCTCAACTGAGAAGCACATGCCTTCTTCGATAACCATGTCATTTCCTTCCATGATGGATGGGAATTCGTGGACGTCCATACCAATACCGTGACCGAGACGGTGGTTGAAGTACTCACCGTAGCCAGCTTTTTCGATCACCTCACGAGCCGCACGGTCAACCTCATGAGCTGTTACACCAGGTTTGATAAAGTCAAGGGCAGCTTGTTGAGCTTCTAGAGTCAAGTTGTAAATATCTTTTTTAAATTGGTCGGGTTTACCAACAGCGACTGTACGAGTCATATCTGATGCATAACCATTTACCATAACACCAAGGTCAAATAGGAGAAGGGCATTGTTCTCAACCTTGTTTGCTCCAGGAATACCATGTGGGTTTGCAGCGTTATCACCAGTCAAGACCATGGTATCAAAGCTCATTTCATAGCCTTCACGTTTCATAGCGAAGTCGATTTGCGCAATGATATCTGTTTCCGTATTATCAAGAGAGATATTGTCAAAACCAACTTTGACAGACTTATCGGCGTAAACACCCGCCACCATCATTTTTTGCACTTCGTCAGCTGATTTAATCAAGCGCATGCGTTGGATTAATGGCGTTAAGTTTTCAAATTCCGCAGTTTCAAAGACAGTTTTCAAACCGTGATATTTAGTCAAGATGAGATTGTCAAACTCAACTGCTACACGTTTGAAATCAAGCTGTGGAAGAGCATTTTGGATTTTCTTCCAAGGATTTTCAGAGTCCACGTAGCCAACTACTGGGAAAGAGACAGTGCTAGTCGCACGTTCAACCTCAAGGGCTGGCACAAAGAGAAGTGGTTCCTGGTCTGCAAGGACAAAAAGGAACATTTGACGTTCGTGTGGATCACTGTAAAAGCCAGTGAGGTAATTTATTGTGACGGGGTCAGATACGACAGCGACGTCTAGCTTTTCTGATTCAAGATAAGTTAAGATTTGTTGTAATTTAGACATATGCTACCTTCTTTCTACCCCTCTATTTTTGCAAAAATTAAGAGAAAATGCAAGGGAGAAGGGGAAAAGAACCTAAAAAAATTCCAACAGCTAATAGCATATTGGAATCTAAATATTAGTCGAATTCTGCCTTGCTTTTAACATCGCTGTATTCTTCAGCAACTTCTTGGCTAAGGATATCCTCGTAAGTTGGTAGAACAATGTCCTGACCATATTTTTTCTTAAGAGCAGTAGTGATCAAGCGATAGGCTAGGTTGGCGTTACGAGATAAGATAGGCCCGTGGAAATAAGAACCGAAAACATTTTTATAGTGAACACCTTCACCGATTTTCTCTTCATTATTTCCGTTTCCGTATACGACCTGCCCCAATGGTTTTTGGTCATCTGAGAGGAAGGTACGGCCTTGGTGGTTTTCAAAACCATAGTAGGTTTCATCAAACTCTTCATTATGAATTTTAATGTCACCGATGAAGCGGTTGTTAGTTTGATTAAGGGTATAGTGTCCCATGACACCAAGACCTTCGATGCGTCTTCCAGAAGCTTCAATATAGTATTGGCCTAATAGCTGGAAGCCACCACAGATAGCAAGGACGACACCATCATTTTGGATAAAGTTGTCGATACTTTCTTTTTTAGCAGGCAAATCACCAGCAATGATACTTTGTTCAAAGTCTTGGCCACCGCCGAAAAAGGCAATATCGTAGTGATGTTCATCGAAATCATCATGGAGAGAAACGATGTCAACTGTTACGTGAGCACCCAGCTTTTCAGCCACATACTTGAGCATGAGGATGTTTCCATTATCCCCGTAGGTGTTCATGAGATTCCCATAGAGGTGGGCGATATTTAGTTGGTAAGGATAATTGCCGTCTTTTGAGGAAAGTGAAGTATAAACCATTAGTTCATCTCCTTTCTAACAAGCTGACGATTGGCTAGTAATTCTCGGAATTCTAGCATAGCCGTATAAGTCGCAAGGATATAGGCATGCTTGCAGTCTTGAGCTTCGATCGTTTTGAGAACTTGTTCCAGGCTACTTGTTTCAGTGATCTTGTCAGCTGGATAGCCAGTAACACGTAGACGACGAGCAATTTCAGAATGACGAACTCCACCCGCATTGATTTCAGGAATGTCCATAGCAGTAATCTGTTCAAAATCCGCATCCCAAATCCAGCTGGTATCAATCCCGTCCGCATAGTTGGCATTGAGGAGAACCGATAGACTAAATGGATAAGGTGCTAGTTTAATCATTTCAATAGCCTGTGTTGCACCGACAGGATTTTTGATGAGAACCAGTGTGCATTCCTTGTCACCGATATGGAAGGTTTCTTGGCGTCCAAAGACAGCGCGGCTCTTGTCAAAACCTTGCTTGATAAGTTGTGGCTCAGCTCCGAGGAAACGAGCAATAGCAACCGCAGCCAGAGCATTGTAGATGTTGTAGAGACCACCGATTTGAATACCATATTCCTGACCGTCAATAACAAAGCGAGAGCGATTGTTGGTCAATTCAACCAGTTCAGTCAGACGATAATCCAGCTCAGGACGCTTGCATCCACAATTATCACAGATATAAGCTCCCAAGTTGGCATATGTATTTAGCTCATATTTCAAAATACTTTGACATTCAGGGCAGAGGATACCTTCAGTATTGTAGTGAGCAAGCTTTGCTGGACCTTTTTCCAAATCAAAACCAAAATACTGAACAGGATTTGGAATTGTAGGTTTGTAGAAAAGAGGACTGTCACCATTCAGCAGAACAGTAGCAGTAGGAACTTTTCGAATAGCGTCCAAAATCATGTTGTAGGTCGTATAGATCTCACCGTATCGGTCCATCTGATCACGGAAGATATTAGTGATAACGAAAAGACTAGGCTGGATATAGTCACAGATATGTGAGAGACTAGCTTCGTCGATTTCAAGAACTGCTATATTTTTTCCAGTTTTTGAAGATTTTGCAGTCAAGAAAGTAGTTGTAATCCCTGTGATCATGTTGGCACCACTTGGATTGGTCAAAACTTGACCATAAATTTCCTTTAGGATACCAACAGTGAGAGCGGTCGTCAAGGTTTTTCCATTGGTACCAGTAACCACAACAATCTCGTAGTTCTTCGCTAAATGTTGTAAAATATCTTTATCAAGTTGAAGGGCAAGTTTTCCAGGGAGAGTACTTCCACGTCCAATACGACTCAAAATAAAATGAGAAGAACGCCCAGCAAGAAGGCCCAAAGTAGTTTTTAATTTCATGTTTCTATTATATCATAAATGCTGAAAAAGACAGATTTGAGATTTTAGAAAAAGAAAAACAGCCCAAGGAGGGCTGTTTGATGCGATGAAATTTCAACTTAAATCGCAAATAAGTCATTCAAGTTCTCAGCCAAGGTTGGGTGAGTGAAGATTTGTTTTGTGAAGTAAGTGTATGGGATATTGTTGTCCATAGCAACAGTAATAATGTTGATGATTTCTTGTGATCCTTCAGAGAAGATAGTTGCACCGAGAATTTCTTTAGTTTCAGTATTGACAACAGCTTTAAAGGCTCCACGAAGGTCTCCGTTTACGTGACCACGAGGCATAGCTGCAACAGGAATTTCCTTAACAGCATATGGAAGTTTCAAATCAGCTGCTTGACTTTCAGTCAAACCAACTTGTGAAAGTGCAGGTGTGATGAAAAGAGTATTTGGTACATTGAGACGATCTTCGAGTGTGTAGCTGCCATCACCAGCAAGGTAGCTATAAACAACACGGAAGTCATCTAATGAAATGTAGGTAAACTGAAGGCCACCGTTGACATCTCCAACAGCAAAGACACCAGGAACGTTTGTTTGACAATGTTTGTCTACTTTAATAGCGCCTCGTTCAGTTAGTTCAATATCTGTGTTTTCGAGATGAAGAGGTTCAACATTTGGTTTACGTCCAGTTGCGTAGAGAAGGGCATCGAAACGATAAGTTTCGTTTTCAGTTACGACAAGGACTTGGTCGCCATCATTTTTGATTTCAGTAGTACGGATGTTTTGAAGCAATTCGATTCCGTCTTCTTCCATGTACTGTTTAGCAAGAGCAGCGATAGAAGGTTCTGCACGAGGTAGGAATGTATCCAAGGCATCTAGGACTGTAACCTTGCTTCCAAGTTTGTTGTAGAGACCGGCAAATTCAAGACCGATATTTCCGCCACCAAGGACACCAAGTTTTTCAGGCAATTTGTCCAAGTTTTGGATACCTGTTGAGTCAAAGACATTCTTGCTTGTAGCAAGGCCTGGGATTGGCAATACGTTTGAAACAGCACCAGTGTTGATGACGATTGTTTCAGCAGTTAGTTCTTGTTTTTCGTCACCTGCTTGAATTTCGATGACTTTATTGGAAACAAAGTGGGCTTCGGCATCAATGATATCAACTCCAGTACCAGCGATCGTAGCATAGTTTTTACCGTTAAGGCGACCAGTGATAGTGTTTTTAGTAGCAATGACTTCTTCAAAAGACAAGTCTTTCTCAGCAGCAACTAGCAAGGTTTTAGTTGGAATACAACCGATATTGATACAAGTTCCGCCGTACATCGCCTTACTACGTTCGATAAGGGCAACTTTTTTACCAGCTGAAGCTAGTTTTCCAGCAAGCGTTTTACCTGCCTTACCAAATCCAATAACAATTAAATCGTATGTTAACATTTTTATTCCTCCTGTTCGATTTTCATTCTAGCACAAGAAAAGGACTTTTGCACAAATCTGCTACGGAAAATAGTTTCAGGAACTGAATGCTCTAACAAATACTTTTTGAGTGAAGCAAATCGAAAGAAAATCGTTTACATGATTTAATCAGGAGGTTAGACTATCTTTTGTATCTCTCTTATGTTATACTAGATAGGTTGCAAAGAAAGCAGTACTTTTCTTTTGTGGAAAAGAAGCAACACGGTCTTTCATAAAAGATATGAAAGTACGTCATGACAAGAAAAGTATAAACTAAGCGCTATAGGATGGCTTCGCACCATCTTTAGAAAGAAGAATAACGTGAAATTTAATGAATTTAACCTTTCTGCTGATTTATTGGCAGAAATTGAAAAAGCAGGATTTGTAGAAGCAAGTCCTATCCAAGAGCAAACCATTCCTTTGGCTCTTGAAGGGAAAGATGTTATCGGTCAAGCTCAGACTGGTACAGGAAAAACTGCAGCCTTTGGCTTGCCAACCCTTGAAAAGATTCGTACAGAAGAAGCAACTATCCAAGCTTTGGTAATTGCCCCAACTCGTGAACTAGCTGTTCAAAGCCAAGAAGAGCTTTTCCGCTTTGGTCGAAGCAAGGGTGTAAAAGTTCGTTCTGTTTATGGTGGTTCAAGTATTGAAAAACAAATCAAGGCTCTTAAATCAGGAGCTCATATCGTAGTTGGAACTCCTGGTCGTCTCCTAGACTTGATTAAACGCAAGGCCTTGAAATTGCAAGATATTGAAACTCTTATTCTTGATGAAGCGGACGAAATGCTTAACATGGGCTTCCTTGAGGATATTGAAGCCATCATCTCTCGTGTCCCAGAAAATCGTCAAACCTTGCTCTTTTCAGCAACTATGCCTGAAGCTATCAAGCGTATCGGGGTTCAGTTTATGAAAGAACCTGAGCATGTGAAGATTGCTGCCAAGGAGTTGACAACTGAACTAGTTGATCAGTACTATATCCGTGTCAAGGAACAAGAAAAATTTGACACCATGACTCGTCTTATGGACGTTGAACAGCCTGAGTTGTCTATTGTCTTCGGTCGTACAAAACGTCGTGTAGATGAGTTGACTCGTGGTCTGAAAATCCGTGGCTTCCGTGCAGAAGGGATTCATGGAGATTTGGACCAAAACAAACGTCTTCGTGTCCTTCGCGATTTTAAAAATGGCAATCTGGATGTCCTCGTAGCAACGGACGTTGCGGCTCGTGGTTTGGATATCTCAGGTGTGACTCATGTCTATAACTACGACATTCCACAAGATCCAGAGAGCTATGTTCACCGTATCGGTCGTACAGGTCGTGCCGGGAAGTCAGGTCAATCGATTACTTTTGTAGCACCAAATGAGATGGGCTACCTCCAAATCATCGAAAACTTGACCAAGAAACGCATGAAGGGCTTGAAACCTGCGACAGCAGAAGAAGCCTTCCAAGCTAAAAAGCATGTTGCGTTGAAGAAAATTGAACGTGACTTTGCCGATGAGACTGTTCGTGGAAACTTTGACAAATTCGCAAAAGATGCCCGTAAACTTGCAGCTGAATTCAGCCTAGAAGAATTGGCAATGTACATCCTAAGTTTGACAGTTCAGGATCCAGATAGTCTTCCAGAAGTTGAAATTGCGCGCGAGAAACCATTGCCATTTAAACCATCAGGTAATGGCTTCGGTGGTAAAGGCAAGGGAGGACGTCGTGGTGAGGATCGTCGAGATCGTGATCGTCGTCGAGACAATCGTCGTGGTGAACGTCGAGATGATTTCAAAAAAGGCAGTCGCAAGAACGACCGCTTTGAGAAGGAAAAACGTTACCGTAAGGATAATAAAAAACCACGTAATACTTCAAGTGAGAAGAAAACTGGTTTTGTAATCCGTAACAAGGGTGATAAATAATAAAAAAAGCGGTTCACTGAGGTGGATCGCTTTTATATATAAGGAGACCGAGAGTTAATAAAAGTTTATACTCTTCGAAAATCAAATTCAAACCTCGTCAACGTCGCCTTGCCGTACTTAAGTACAGCCTGCGGCTAGTTTCCTAGTTTGCTCTTTGATTTTCATTGAGTATTAATACGAGAAAATAGATTTATATATTTGTTATCTTGTGATATTATATTATCAAAAATTTAGAAACCTGTCAACAAGAAAATTAAAAAAAACTAGTAAAAATTTTCGAACAGTCATGAATTGCAATTCAATAAACAATTTTCAGATAATTATTGAAATAATGGTCAATTTATGATATAATGGAAGCGATTAAATACGAGGTGAAAAATGGCACATTTATTAGAAAAAACGAGAAAAATTACGTCTATCCTGAAGCGTGCGGAGGAGAAATTACAAGATGATCTTCCATATAATGCCATCACACGCCAATTAGCGGATATTATTGATTGCAACGCTTGTATCCTAAATAGTAAGGGACGTCTTTTGGGATATTTCATGCGCTACAAGACTAATAATGATCGTGTAGAGCAATTTTTCCAATCAAAAATTTTTCCTGAGGATTATATTCAAGGTGCAAACATGATTTACGATACAGAAGCAAATCTGACTGTAGATCACGAATTAAGCATCTTTCCAGTTGAGAGTCGTGCAGATTTCTCAGAAGGTTTGACAACAATTGCTCCAATCCATGTTTCTGGGATTCGTTTGGGTTCTTTGATTATTTGGCGAAATGACAAAAAATTCGAAGATGAGGATTTGATTCTTGTTGAGATTGCTAGTACGGTGGTTGGTATTCAGCTTTTGAACTTCCAACGTGAAGAAGACGAGAAAAATATCCGTCGTCGTACAGCCGTAACGATGGCAGTCAACACTCTTTCTTACTCTGAGTTACGAGCAGTGTCAGCTATTTTGGGTGAATTGAATGGCAATGAAGGACAATTAACTGCGTCAGTCATTGCAGACCGTATCGGTATTACGCGTTCTGTGATTGTCAATGCCCTTCGGAAGCTCGAATCTGCAGGAATTATTGAAAGTCGTTCACTGGGGATGAAGGGAACTTATCTTAAGGTCTTGATCCCAGATATCTTTGAAGAAGTGAAAAAGAGGGACTATTAATGACTAAGGCTTTAATTTCGATTGACTATACAGAAGATTTTGTAGCGGATTATGGAAAATTGACAGCTGGAGCTCCTGCTCAAGCAATATCAGAATCGATCAATCAGGTGACTAGATTAGCATTTGACCGTGGAGATTATATTTTCTTTACCATTGATGCTCATGAGGAAAATGATGTCTTTCATCCAGAAAGTAAACTATTTCCCCCTCATAATCTGATTGGGACTAGCGGGCGTAATCTATATGGTAAGTTAGCCGATTTCTATCAGGAATATGCTGGCGATAGTCGTGTTTTCTGGATGGACAAACGTCACTATTCGGCTTTTTCTGGCACAGATTTGGATATCCGTTTGAGAGAGCGTCGCGTGGATACAGTCATCTTAACAGGTGTTCTGACAGATATCTGTGTATTGCATACGGCTATTGATGCCTATAATCTTGGGTATCAGATAGAAGTTGTTAAGCCAGCAGTCGCATCAATCTGGCCTGAAAATCACCAGTTTGCACTTGGACATTTTAAGAATACATTAGGAGCGAAACTCCTTGATGAAAACCTAGATGAAATCAAAGAATAATGTATTCAAAAAAAATGAAAAAAATCTGAAAAAAGTGTTGACAAAGTTTGTGAAAGTTGATATACTAGTAAAGTAATCGACGCGGGGATGGCGGAATTGGCAGACGCGCAGGACTAAGGATCCTGTGACCGCTTTAGGTCGTGAGGGTTCAAGTCCCTCTCTCCGCATAGGAAAAGAGTTAGCTTCAGCTAGCTCTTTATTTTTATATAAACAAGGGCAAAGATTTTGCTCTTTTTTTGTGATTTCATAAACATTTCATATTTGGATATTATAATAGACTTACAAATATGGAGGTGCTATATGAATCCCACTCAAAGAGCATGGGCTTACGTCAGCAGAAAACGACTGAGAAGTCTCATATTATTCTTGATTCTATTTGTTTTATTGGCAGGAATATCGGCTTGTTTGACGCTTATGAAGTCCAACAAAACTGTTGAAAATAATCTCTATCGCTCACTGAATACATCTTTTTCTATTAAAAGAATAGAAGCAGATCAGACTTTTCAACTGTCTCAACTAGACGAGCTTAAAAAGATAAAGGGTCTTGAGAAGATTTCACCTGAGCTAGATACAATAGCCAAGTTAACTGACAAAGAAGTCGTTACTGGAGAACAAAGTATCCAAAGGGATGATTTGACAGAGGCTGAAAAAAATCTTATCAGTTTGATTGCTTTGGAAGATTCTTCCAAGGATGTTTCTTTTACAAGTTCCGCCTTTACCCTTAAAGAAGGAAGGCATTTAGAAAAAGGAGATAGCAAAAAAATCTTAATCCACGAAGATTTAGCCAAGAAAAACAATCTAAAAGTAGGAGAAAAGATCAGCTTAAGGCCTAGTCAAGTAGAAGGAGATAGTGGACAAAGGCTAGATTATGAAATCGTGGGTATTTTCTCGGGTCAGAAGCAAGAGAAGTTCACAGGTCTATCATCAGACTTTAGTGAAAATACGATCTATACAGACTATGAAAGCAGTCAAACTCTTCTTGGGAATAAGGAAGCTCAGGTCACTGCCGCTCGTTTCTATCTAGAAAATCCAAAAGATATGGATAGTATCATTCAAGAAGTTGAAAAGTTATCCCTGGAAACTAAAGGTTACCAAGTCGAGAAGGAAAATAAGGCCTTTGAACAAATCAAGGATTCAGTTTCGACCTTTCAAACCTTCCTACAGATTTTCCTCTATGGCATTATGATTGCTGGTGTAGGAGCGCTGATCTTGGTCTTGTCACTTTGGTTACGAGAGCGAGTCTACGAGGTTGGTATTTTATTGGCACTAGGGAAGGGAAAAGGAGCAATCTTTAGCCAATTCTTTCTAGAAGTCATCCTAGTTTCATTGGCATCTATTTTGCCGGCATTTGTAGCTGGAAATGCCATTACTTCCTATCTCTTGAAGACTGTACTAGCAAGTGGCGACCAAGCTGCCCTACAAGATACGCTAGCAAAAGCAACGAATCTTTCAACAAGTCTTCTATCATTTGGAGAATCTTATATTTTCCTACTTATAATCAGCTGCTTGTCAGTTGCACTTTGTTTCCTATTTTTATTTAGAAAATCACCTAAAGAAATTTTATCATCAATTAGTTAATGAAGGAGAAATCATGACTTTACTACAATTACAAGATCTTACTTATCGTTATAAGAACACTGCAGAAGCTGTATTATATAAAATCAATTACGATTTTGAACCTGGTAAGTTTTATAGTATTATCGGAGAATCAGGAGCTGGGAAGTCAACACTCTTATCTCTATTAGCAGGACTTGATAGCCCAGTCGAAGGAGCTATCTTATTCGAAGGCAAGGATATTCGTGAACAAGGTTATTCTTATCATCGCATGCACCATATCTCGCTAGTTTTCCAAAACTATAACTTGATTGATTATCTTTCTCCATTGGAAAATATCCGCTTGGTCAATAAAAAGGCCAGCAAGGACACTCTTCTTGAACTTGGTTTAGATGAAAGTCAGATCAAGCGGAATGTTCTTCAATTATCAGGTGGACAGCAACAACGGGTTGCCATTGCTCGTAGTCTTGTCTCTGAGGCGCCAGTGATTTTAGCAGATGAACCAACTGGAAACTTGGATCCTAAGACTGCTGGAGATATCATCGATTTGCTCAAATCTCTTGCTGAGAAAACAGGTAAGTGTGTGATCGTTGTGACCCACAGTAAGGAAGTGGCACAGGCGTCAGATATTACACTTGAATTGAAGGATAAGAAACTAACTGAAACAAGAAAAAATAGTAACTAAATCTTTTAAATATATATAAGCGAAGTAAATCTAGAAAGGAATCTTATGTTACACAACGCATTTGCCTACGTCACAAGAAAATTTTTTAAGTCGCTTGTGATCTTTCTTATCATTCTCTTGATGGCTAGTTTGAGTTTGGTAGGCTTGTCTATCAAGGGAGCAACAGCCAAGGCTTCTCAGGAAACCTTTAAAAATATCACTAATAGTTTCTCCATGCAAATCAACCGCAGGGTCAATCAAGGAACTCCACGTGGTGCAGGGAATATAAAGGGTGAGGATATTAAAAAAATTACTGAAAATAAGGCCATTGAATCCTACATCAAACGGATCAATGCTATCGGTGATTTAACAGGTTATGAACTGATTGAAACGCCTGAAACCAAGAAAAATCTAACGGCAGATCGAGCTCAACGTTTTGGAAGTAGCTTAATGATAACAGGTGTAAATGACTCTTCTAAAGAAGACAAGTTTGTGTCAGGCTCTTACAAACTGGTCGAAGGTGAGCATTTAACCAATGACGACAAGTACCAGATTCTCATGCATAAAGACCTGGCTGCTAAACACGGTTGGAAAGTAGGAGACAAGGTCAAACTCAACTCCAATATTTACGATGCCGATAATGAAAAAGGAGCCAAGGAAACAGTAGAAGTAACGATTAAAGGACTTTTTGATGGACATAACAAATCTGCTGTAACCTACTCACAAGAACTCTATGAGAATACAGCTATCACAGATATTCACACAGCAGCCCAACTCTATGGTTATACAGAAGATACAGCTATTTATGGAGATGCTACCTTCTTTGTAGCTGGAGATAAGAACCTAGATAGTGTCATGCAAGAACTAGGGTCTATCAACGGTATCAACTGGAAGATGTATAGCTTGATTAAGAGTTCATCTAACTATCCTGCCCTTGAACAATCTATCTCAGGCATGTACAAGATGGCTAATCTTCTCTTCTGGGGTAGCTTGAGCTTCTCAGTTCTCCTGCTTGCTCTCTTACTGACACTATGGATTAACGCCCGTCGTAAAGAGGTTGGAATTTTTCTTTCCATTGGTCTTAAACAAGCAAGTATTCTAGGTCAATTTATCACAGAAGCAGTTATGATTGCTATTCCAGCTCTCATTTCAGCCTACTTCCTAGCTAATTATACAGCTCGTGCTATTGGAAATACAGTACTAGCCAATGTCACATCAGATGTGGCCAAGCAGGCAAGTAAGGCTGCACAAGCTTCCAATCTCGGTGGTGGTGCAGAAGTTGACGGCTTTAGCAAAACACTTTCTAGTCTCGATATTTCCATTCAACCATCAGACTTTGCTATCGTTTTTGTTCTTGGATTGGTACTGGTAGTACTTGTTATGGCACTTGCTTCAAGCAATCTTCTCTTTAAGCAACCAAAAGAACTTTTGATAGACGGTGAATAAGAATCGTGCTACCTATTCTCACTCAAATGAGATATAATATAGGTAGCATTTTTGATAGAAAAGGATTTATATGAAAATTCTAATTGTAGAAGATGAAGACATGATCCGTGAGGGAATTAGTGATTACTTGGCGGATTGTGGCTATGAAACCATTCAGGCTGCAGATGGTCAAGAAGCCTTAGAACAATTTTCAAATCACCAAGTTGCCTTGGTTCTCCTAGATATTCAAATGCCGAAACTCAATGGTTTAGAGGTCTTGTCAGAAATCCGTAAGACTAGCCAAGTTCCGGTCTTGATGTTGACAGCTTTTCAGGATGAAGAGTATAAGATGAGTGCCTTTGCCTCACTAGCTGATGGATATCTGGAAAAGCCCTTTTCCCTTTCTTTGTTGAAGGTTCGAGTGGATGCTGTCTTTAAACGTTATTATGATGCAGGTCGTAGCTTTACCTATAAGGATACCAAGGTCGATTTTGACAGTTATAGTGCCACAGTGGCTGATCAAGAAGTTGCAGTGAATGCAAAAGAATTAGAAATTTTAGACTATCTCGTTAAAAACGAAGGTCGTGCCTTAACACGGTCGCAGATTATCGATGCTGTATGGAAGATGACAGATGAGGTCCCTTTTGACAGAGTGATCGATGTCTATATCAAGGAACTACGGAAAAAATTGGATTTAGACTGTATTCTTACTGTGCGCAATGTTGGCTATAAATTGGAGAGAAAATGAAAAGACTGAGTTTATTTAAAAAGATTTTTATTTATACCTTCTCGGTATTTTCTACCTTAGTCATTTGTTTGCATTTGGCCATCTATTTCCTCTTTCCATCAACCTATCTCAGTCACCGTCAGGAAAGTATCGGACAGAGGGCAACAGAAATTACTCAAACCCTCCAAGGAAAGGATAGTCAAACTATCCAAGAAGTCCTTGAACTCTATTCTCAAAGTAGTGATATTAAGGGATCTATCAAGGGTGAGATGACCTCGGATAAGTTGGAGGTCAAGGACAACCTTCCCATTGACAAACAACGACAAACGGCCTCCCTGGTTATTGAGGAAAGAGAAGTTCAGACCAAGGATGGTCAGACTATGACCTTACAGTTTTTAGCTTCTATGGATTTACAGAAAGAAGCAGAAGATATCAGTCTGCAATTTCTACCCTATACTTTATTAGCGTCTTTCATCATTTCGCTCCTCATCGCCTTTATCTATGCTAGGACTATTGTTGCACCGATTTTGGAAATCAAACGAGTGACTCGACGGATGATGGATTTGGATGCAGAAGTGAGGTTGCGCGTGGATTCTAAGGACGAGATTGGGGATCTCAAGGAGCAAATCAATAGCCTCTATCAGCATCTTTTGACAGTCATTGCGGACCTGCATGAGAAAAATGAAGCCATCCTCCAGTTAGAAAAGATGAAGGTCGAGTTTTTGCGAGGAGCCTCCCATGAACTGAAAACACCTCTTGCTAGTCTGAAAATCCTTCTGGAAAATATGCAAGCAAACATTGGGCGCTACAAAGACCGTGACTATTACCTGGGAGTTTCTTTGGGGATTGTGGATGATTTAAGTCACCATGTCCAGCAAATCCTATCCCTTTCTTCGGTACAGGAATTGCGAGATAAGAAGGAAGAAATCAATCTTCTTGATATGACCAATCTTCTATTGAAGGACTATGACTTGTTAGCCAAGGAGAGAAAAATCTCAGTAGAGAACCAGCTAACTGATCAGCACGTTTATCTAAATCCTTCAGTACTCAAGCTGATTCTTTCAAATCTGATCAGTAATGCGGTGAAACACTCTGTTCAAGGTGGTTATCTAAAAATTGGTTCAAAGGATGGCTGGTTTTTCATTGAAAACACCTGTACAACAGAAGAGCAAGATAAGTTTGAACAATCCTTTACGACTTCTAGTCGCCAAAGTAAGGGAGCTGGTTTGGGACTATTTGTGGTTAAGAGTTTATTAGAAAACGAAGAAATTGACTATCGTTTCGAAAGATATAACGACCACTTGGTATTTTACATGAACCTGCCTCAGAACAAGGATTAGACCAAGTGGGAAAAGGTTTACATATCTGAAAATAGAAGAAATTCAATCTAAAGTATGGGAAAAACTAGCTTTTTTTGCTAAAAAGTGATAAAATGAACAATGTAAATGGGATGTCCCATAAAAATATACAGGAGGCCTGATAAAATGGCAATCGTTTCAGCAGAAAAATTTGTCCAAGCAGCTCGTGACAACGGTTATGCAGTTGGTGGATTTAACACAAACAACCTTGAGTGGACTCAAGCTATCTTGCGCGCAGCAGAAGCTAAAAAAGCTCCAGTTTTGATCCAAACTTCAATGGGTGCTGCTAAATACATGGGTGGTTACAAAGTTGCTCGCAACTTGATCGCTAACCTTGTTGAATCAATGGGTATCACTGTACCAGTAGCTATCCACCTTGACCACGGTCACTACGAAGATGCACTTGAGTGTATTCAAGTTGGTTATACTTCAGTTATGTTTGATGGTTCACACCTTCCAGTTGAAGAAAACCTTGAAAAAGCTCGTAAAGTTGTAGAATTTGCTCACGCAAATGGTGTATCAGTAGAAGCTGAAGTTGGAACTATCGGTGGTGAAGAAGACGGAATCATCGGTGATGGTGAATTGGCTCCAATCGAAGACGCTAAAGCAATGGTTGCAACTGGTATCGACTTCTTGGCAGCTGGTATTGGTAACATCCACGGTCCTTACCCAGCAAACTGGAAAGGTCTTCACCTTGATCACTTGCAAAAATTGACTGAAGCTGTACCAGGATTCCCAATCGTATTGCACGGTGGTTCAGGTATTCCTGATGACCAAATCCAAGCAGCTATCAAACTTGGTGTTGCTAAAGTTAACGTTAACACTGAATGCCAAATCGCATTCGCTAACGCAACACGTAAATTTGCTCGTGACTACGAAGCAAACGAAGCAGAATACGACAAGAAAAAACTCTTCGACCCACGTAAATTCTTGGCTGACGGTGTAAAAGCTATCCAAGCTTCAGTTGAAGAACGTATCGACGTATTCGGTTCAGAAGGTAAAGCTTAATTAGGCTATAGATAGAAAATCTCGCTGCGGCGGGATTTTTCTTGTATAATGAATCTAGGAAAAATGTCATACGGAGGCAATGAAAAGATGAAATTCAAAGAGAGAATATTTAGTGGTGTCATTGATCGGCCGGTGGGGTTTGAAGATTCTTTTGGGAATGTCTATCCGATTAACTATGGCTACATACCTGAACTGATGGGGGGAGATGGCGAAGAGCAAGATGTTTATATTGTTTCCCATGATCAGCAACAGCCTCTGGAAGTCTTTACTGGAAAGTTGGTTGCTATCATTCGACGTCGTGATGATATAGAAGACAAGTGGGTTTTAGCGCCCTTGGATGAGAAGGTTAATAAAGATTTGATAGCAGAGCAGACCTATTTTATGGAGCAGTATTTTGATTCTTGGATTGAAATGGTGGAGGAGAATAATGATTCAAGTAAGGGAGGTTATAAATAAGAATGAAAAATCTTTTCTTACGGCAGAAATTCTAACTGATTTGCAAAGTTGTTTGGAATTCATGAAACCTCCGGAGCATATATTGATGACTCTTTAATTGCAGTTTTAGCTACACTAGGTTCATTTGAAAAACTTGTTGGCATTGGATTGCTAGCGAACATAGGTTTTTCGGTGTTTAGGTGTGAGAACGTTACAGTACTTTTGAAAGGAAAGATAGCCATGATATTCGATCAGTCCTTGCAAGCTTACATACATGAAGTAGATGATGTTCTTGTAGCTTGGGAAGAAAAACCAAGTGGAAATTTTGAGATGGAAGCTCAGTTGCTTGCAGCCAATTACCATAAAAATCTTTCCCGTATTCTTGCATTTATACTGCCTCATTTACAAGAATTTTATGGGTATTTGACAGATGAAGAAGCTACTGAAAAGTTGGGCAAACCCATCATCGAGCCAGAAAGACAAACCGTTACTTTCTGTGACCAAACTTTTGATGATATTCATATCCTTTCTTTTGACTATCAGGGACAAGACTTTGAAATTCTGGAAAATTTTGCCATTGATGGTTAAGGTCTCTTTTCAGTTTTAAAATGAAAGGAAGAAACTGATGAGTACTGCTGATTTTGTCTTTGTAGAGACTAAAGAACCCGTATTCCTTGATTTACAAGTCTTTTGTGGTGCTTTGAGCGAAAAATTCCCAGGTATTATGGTTAGAGAAAGAACTAATCCCGAAAAAGCATACCCGCTTTCTTGGGATTATCAAAGTCCTCAGCTTACCTTGGAAAGTTCACTAAGTAGCAATAAAGATGTTTTTGTGATAAATTACTTTGATTCAACAAACAGGTTACAAGATTATGCCTCCTACATCATCTGGCTTCGGAAATGGTTTCCAGCTGAGGAGAAGGTTTTCTTTTGTGATGAAGGCTATGAGTATGTGTTTGAGCTTCCTAGTGTTTTACCCCAAAAAGAGTTGGAAAACTACTTACGAACAAGGTTTGATAAGTGAAGAAAAAGTTCGAAGACAAATATGATATGGAAAAGTGAAAAAGGAGAATCAGATGCTTACTAGAGATGAGATTTTAGTTGCTTTGCAAGATGCAATTACTGAAGACCAAGAATTTGAGTTGGCAGATGAGATTATGGATGTTATGGAGTTTTATGATCACCCCTTTGATTTGGTTGCCCCCATTTTAGACTTTATTTCCAAGCATCCAGAAGTAGATTTTGATTCTCCAGGTTACTTGGTTCACTTTGTGGAGAGATTTTATCATCAAGGCTATGAGGATTTATTGATGGAAGTAGTTGGTAAAAACCCAACCTTGCATAATATTTGGATGCTTCATCGATGCTGTAATGACAATGATCCAAATCTAGTCCGGCAGATTCAGGCTTTGGTTGGAGAACTTAAGAAGGATAAGACTCTTGATTCACAAGTAAGAACTATGATTGAAGACTTGACTTGGTAGAGGAAGGTGATGATGAATCACCTTTTTATACTTTCTTAGGAATTCAAATTTTTGATATTAATTAACACTTGTTTTCCTTAGATATTTGCACTATAATAGGGTGTTATTAGAGCTTTCTTTCCTTATGTCGAAAAAGAAGGCAGATTTTTGGAGATAAGAAATCGTGTTTGAATGTTCAAGAACTTGATTTAACGATTTCTTTCTAAAGGGAGATAGATATGGCAATGATAGAAGTGGAACATCTTCAGAAAAACTTTGTGAAGACAGTTAAGGAGCCGGGGTTGAAAGGGGCTTTGCGCTCCTTTATTCATCCTGAAAAGCAGACTTTTGAAGCGGTCAAGGATTTGACCTTTGAGGTGCCAAAGGGTCAGATTTTAGGTTTTATCGGGGCTAATGGTGCTGGGAAGTCAACAACCATCAAAATGCTGACAGGAATTTTGAAACCGACATCTGGTTTTTGTCGGATTAACGGCAAGATTCCCCAGGATAATCGCCAGGACTATGTTAAGGATATTGGGGTGGTCTTTGGTCAACGTACCCAGCTATGGTGGGATTTGGCTCTGCAAGAGACCTACACGGTCTTAAAAGAGATTTACGATGTGCCAGACTCGCTCTTCCATAAGCGCATGGATTTTTTGAATGAAGTCTTGGATTTGAAGGAATTTATCAAGGATCCCGTGCGAACTCTTTCGCTTGGTCAACGGATGCGGGCAGACATTGCAGCTTCCTTGCTTCACAATCCCAAGGTTCTCTTTTTAGATGAGCCTACTATTGGTTTGGATGTGTCGGTCAAGGACAACATTCGTCGCGCCATTACTCAGATCAATCAAGAGGAAGAAACCACCATTCTTTTAACCACTCACGACCTAAGTGATATTGAGCAACTTTGTGATCGGATTTTCATGATTGACAAGGGGCAGGAGATTTTTGATGGAACGGTGAGCCAACTCAAGGATACCTTTGGCAAGATGAAGATTCTTTCCTTTGAACTGCTACCAGGTCAAAGTCATCTCGTCTCTCACTTTGAATGCTTGCCTGATATGACCATTGATAGACAAGGAAATAGCCTGACCATTGAATTTGATAGTTCCCGCTACCAATCAGCTGATATTATTAAGCAAACCTTATCTGATTTTGAAGTCCGTGATTTGAAGATGGTAGATACGGATATTGAAGATATTATCCGTCGCTTCTATCGAAAGGAGCTCTAAGATGGTCAAATTGTGGAGACGTTATAAACCCTTTATCAATGCGGGGATTCAGGAGTTGATTACCTATCGAGTAAACTTTCTTCTTTATCGGATTGGCGACGTCATGGGGGCTTTTGTGGCCTTTTATCTCTGGAAGGCTGTCTTTGATTCCTCGCAAGAGCCTTTGATTCAGGGCTTCAGTATGGCGGATATCACCCTCTATATCATCATGAGTTTTGTGACTAATTTATTAACTGAGTCAGATAGCTCCTTTATGATCGGTGATGAGGTCAAGGATGGTTCCATTATCATGCGCTTATTGCGACCAGTGCATTTTGCGGCCTCTTATCTTTTCACCGAGCTTGGTTCCAAGTGGTTGATTTTTATCTCTGTTGGACTGCCATTTTTAAGTGTCATTGTTTTGATGAAAATCTTATCTGGGCAATGTATTGTAGAAGTACTGGGATTAACTATACTTTATCTCTTTAGCTTAGCACTGGCATATCTGATTAACTTTTTCTTTAATATCTGTTTTGGATTTTCAGCCTTTATATTTAAAAATCTATGGGGTTCTCAAGTATTCAAAGCTTCACTAGTATCCTTTATGTCAGGAAGTTTGATTCCCTTGGCTTTCTTTCCAAAGGTCGTTTCAGATATTCTGTCCTTCTTACCTTTCTCATCTTTAATCTACACTCCGGTCATGATCATTGTTGGGAAATACGATGCTAGTCAGATTCTTCAAGCACTCGCTATGCAGTTTTTCTGGCTTATAGTGATGGTGGGTTTGTCTCAGTTGATTTGGAAACGAGTCCAGTCCTTTATCACCATTCAAGGAGGTTAGTATGAAAAAATATCAACGCATGCATCTGATTTTTATCAGACAATACATCAAACAAATCATGGAATATAAGGTCGATTTTGTGGTTGGTGTCCTGGGTGTTTTTCTGACTCAAGGCTTGAACCTCTTGTTTCTCAATGTACTCTTTCAACATATCCCATCCCTAGAAGGCTGGACCTTTCAAGAGATTGCCTTTATCTATGGCTTCTCCTTGATTCCTAAGGGACTGGACCATCTCTTTTTTGACAACCTCTGGGCTTTAGGTCAACGACTAGTCCGAAAAGGAGAATTTGACAAGTATCTGACTCGTCCTATCAATCCCCTATTTCATATTCTGGTTGAGACCTTTCAGATTGATGCCTTGGGTGAGCTCTTGGTCGGTGGCATTCTATTGGGAACAACAGTGACTAGCATTGCTTGGACTTTTCCAAAATTCCTGATTTTTCTAGTTTGTATTCCTTTTGCGACCTTGATTTATACTTCCTTGAAAATTGCAACAGCCAGTATCGCTTTTTGGACCAAGCAGTCAGGTGCTATGATTTACATTTTCTATATGTTCAATGATTTTGCCAAATACCCGATTTCTATATACAATTCACTTCTTCGTTGGTTGATCAGTTTTATCGTGCCTTTTGCCTTTACGGCTTACTATCCTGCCAGCTATTTCTTGCAGGATAAGGATGGGCTTTTTAATATCGGAGGATTGGTTCTGATTTCCCTTATCTTCTTTGGAATCTCTCTAAAACTCTGGGATAGGGGCTTAGATGCCTACGAAAGTGCGGGTTCTTAATAGCAAAAATTGGACCAAATCATGAAAGGATTTTATGATGTTTGTAATTAAAGAAGTGAAAGATGCCAATCAAAAAATGGCAGTTGTCGCTGAAGTTTTAAAGGATTTGCCAGAATCGTTTGGAATTCCAGAAAGTACGCAAGCCTATATCGAAGGAGCCAAGGACTTGCAAGTGTGGGCTGCCTATCAGGAGAGTAATTTGGCTGGCTTTGTAAGCTTGTCCTATTCTAGTGAAGATTGTGCAGAGATTGATTGTCTCGGTGTAAAAAAAGCTCATCAAGGTAGAGGAATTGGTAGTCAGTTGCTTGCTACTTTAGAAAGTGAAGCCAGCCAAAATGTTGATTTTTTGCAGGTGAAAACAGTGGCAGAAGGCTCTAATAAAGATTATGACCGAACAAATGTCTTTTATCGCAGTCTTGGCTTTAAAAAACTAGAGATTTTTCCACAACTTTGGGGGCCTCAAAATCCTTGTCAGATTTTGATTAAAAAGATGGGTTAAGAATCCCTTGACATCCTTCCTTATAGTGCTATACTATAAGTGGAATCGCCGATTTAGCTCAGTTGGTAGAGCACCGCACTCGTAACGCGAAGGTCACAGGTTCGATCCCTGCAATCGGCATTTTTAGTAATGTAAAGAAAGACAAAGAATATGCAAAGTGTTTATTTAAAGGCAATCATCACAAATTCATTTTTAAAAATAAATTAGTATTTTTTGTTTTTTTGACCAAATTTTGACCAAATTTTGACCAAAAATTATATTTTGGTCAATGATTATAGAATAAAATGGATCATGAAAATGTCTCTGATTTATAGTAGTGCTAAAAAGGACTTCCTTTATTGGAATGTCCTTATTTTTATTATGGAATTGCCAAATGACGTTAAGGTTCAGTTCTATGAACTTAGAAAGAAAGTACAAAGCTTTAATCAGCTTTCAAAAAGATTTGGTATGGATATTTCTGGCTATGGTATGTGACAAGGTGAATTGATCGTTATTGAACAGAGAGCGTTAAAAAAGGGAAGAATCGTTACTATTCCACTGAATTAAAACAAGAAATAAATCAACAAAAGCCTATATAATAACAAATGTATTAAAAATAAAAAGATTTAGTTCAGTGTAATGCAGAACCAAATCTTATAGATAAATTATTTGTCTATTTTTTAGAAATTATATCTCTAAACGATATCATTTAACAATTAAATTGTTAGATCGAGCTTAAATCTCTGGTTTAATTTATTTATTGTATCACTATCATTATATTCCTTAAATATTCTCATAGCTTTAGAACATTCTTTTTTACCTAGCTCTATTTGATTAGTTTTTATAAGATAAATACCTCTTAGAAAGAGCAAATAATTCTTTTCAAAATAATATCCTTGTCTAGTAAGTAAATTTTCTAAATCATCTATAAAAAATTGAGCGCTATCTAACAAATTATTTTTTAATAACATTTCTAGGTTAAATAAATATAGAGGAATTATTTTATGTGTTCCGGTATCCGTTTTTAAAAAATGTCGTGTTTTCTTGATTACTATTCTATATAGTAAGCTAATGGTTTTAGTATTCATAAAAAACACTGAATTATAAGGAAGGTTTGCAAGACGATTAATCTGTTGTTCAGCAATCATTTTTATGTGATAATTGCATAAACTTTTTTCTTGCTTTTGTTTTAACTCTATTTTATCCACTAATTCTTGAAGTAAAAATATATCTGAAGAATTTACAGCATGTTCTAATTCTTCAAAAAGACATTCTTTTTTGGAATAATAACAATGAACTAATTCTTCAAATTCTGAAAATGATATTCCAAGACGATTTAACAGAATATAAAAATGATTAATAGATAATTTTGTAATGCCATTTTCGAAACGAGAAATAGTTGATTCACTAATTTCATTACATGATAAATCTTTAAGACGAAAGTTTTTTGAAATACGAATATCCTTTAAAACTGCTCCAAAATTTTCCATATTCATCCTCTTCCATTTTTGCAAAAAATTAAACACTTTTTTTCATTTTTGATATTATTATACAAAATTAAAAATGAAAGGACAATAATATTATGAAAAAAATTTTATTGTCAACAGTTGCTTTACTAAGCTTAGCAGCCTCCTTGCAGCAAATAATCAAGTTTCTGCTCAAGAATCCTCCTCTCAAACGATTTATAGTAAGTCAAGTGGAAATTGGATAAAATCTGATAGCCGTTGGTGGTATAAGCATTCTGATGGTTCATATACTAAAAATGGATGGGAAAAAATAGGTGGCACCTGGTACTATTTTGATAGTGAAGGTTGGATGAAGACAGACTGGATTAATGAATCTGGAAACTGGTATTATCTAGATGATAGTGGTGCTATGAAAACTGGATGGTGTTGGGTTTCTGGTAGCTGGTATTATTTAAATACTAGTGGTGTCATGCAAACAGGTCTACAGACTATCGAAGGTAAACAATATTACTTATCTAGTAGTGGTGATATGCAAGTTGGTTGGCACAATATCGGAGATGATACCTATTTCTTTGCTAATAGTGGGGAAAATCAAAATATCAATCGTCGGGCTTTAGTTCTTGGTGAAACATCAACGAGAGCAGTACCTATCGAAGATGTTAATGCTATGGAAAAGGTATTTAGTAACCAAAACTTTAGTGAAGTTGTTCGTTTTCCAGATAGAACCAAGTCCGAGATTATTGCAAAAATGCAAGAACTGTTTGAATCTTCTCGCGAAAGTGATGTGAACTATCTTTACTTTACCTGTCATGGAGGAGAAGATGGGACGATATCCATTGGTAGTGGTAAAACATCATTTTCAGGTTGGGAATTGGCATCTATACTGAAACAATACAAAGGTAAGTTTGTTGTTATGTTGGATTGTTGCTATTCAGGAACAATTATAGATGCAGATAAGCCAAACAAAAAGGTTACCTCCAAGTCTGAAAAAAGATTTGATGAACAAGCATTTTTGGCAGGATTTTCAACAGGAGATATAGCAAGCAAGAATGGCGAAATGCTTGATTCTAAATTCCTCGTACTATGTGCCTCTTGTATGGGTGAAGAATCGTATAGTTTAGTCGGAGTAGGTAGTCTTGCTACCAGATACTGGGCAATGGGTACAGGTTGGGATCCACTTCAAAATAGAATTATTTCGCCTATGGCAGACACGAATACTAACGGAAAAATCACTTTAGAGGAACTGTATCAATACTCTTATCCTCTAGTCCTTCAAGCTGCATCACAAATTCACGAAGAGCAACATGTATCAGTTTATCCAGAAAACAGTCAATTTGTTTTATTCAAAAAATAAGGAGTTCATAAAATGAAAATATCACAAAAAATCACACTATTTAGTTTGTCTTTAGCAGGTTTAGCTATGCTGGCTCTCCCTCAATCTGCCAAAGCTTTTGAACTACAAGAGGTATGGCGTATTAAGGGTGGTGTTCAATATCAAGATGGCAAAATTCTTCGATTTGACAATGGCCATGACATAGATATCAAAGCATTGGATTTGCCAACAACTGAGAAAATCGAGTGGAAAGTTACTTTAGATGGTCAAGACCAGACTGTCAATTTCCTAGCTCAAGAAGTGGATAGATCCAATATTGGTGAAGAAGGACGTTATCTGAATTTCTATGTTCCATATGGCTATAGAGGAGATATCAAGGTAGAGGCCAAGAGCGGAAATGAAGTAAAGACCTGGTCCACTAAAGTGGTTGATGATGTATATCATGACGGTGGAAAGAGAGGCTACTACCATATTAAAGAATCAAATGATCAATACACCTATCTTGATACCAAATGGGACTATCAAACCAAGACTTACACTGCTACCTTACCAGAAACTGTCAATGGTCAAAAAGTCTATGCTTGGGCAGACGAATATGGTGGTATGAAACTTGTAAAACCAGGTTCTATCAGTCATTCCTATAAGGGTGAGGGAGCTTTCCGAGAACTTTATCCGATTGTAAAAGCAGAAAGCTGGCTAAAGGTAAAAAATAATCACGGTGAAACCTGGTACTATCAAAAACAAGGTCAACTAGTTAAAGATGCTTGGATCAATGATCAGGGAACATGGTACTTTATGGATGATGAAGGGGTTATGTTTAATCAAACATGGCTATACCAAGGTGGTAGCTGGTATGCCTTTAAATCATCAGGAGCTATGATTTCAGCTGATTGGTTATATGATAATGGCTCTTGGTATTACCTAAAAGACTCAGGTTCAATGGCAACAGGTTGGCTTAAAAATGGTGGCTCTTGGTATTATCTAGAAGACTCAGGTTCAATGGCAACAGGTTGGGTCAAAGATAACGGCTCTTGGTATTACCTAAAAGATTCAGGTTCAATGGCGACAGGCTGGGTAAAAGATAGTGGCTCTTGGTATTATCTAAAGAACTCAGGTTCAATGGCAACAGGTTGGGTAAAAGATAGTGGTAAGTGGTACTATCTGGCTTCATCTGGTAATATGCTTAGCAATACACGCACACCAGATGGCTATTATGTAGATGCCAGTGGTGCTTGGAAATAAATTTTAAACAGAGAAAATCTACTGAGAAGGTAGATTTTCTTTTTTAGTTAATGAATATAGAATAAAGTAGATTAGAAATTTGGAGTTTTTTTCTCTATTGCTAACAATCTGCTTACAAAGCTTAAACTTATTGTGACCCTTACTAGTAAGTGAAATGCTAGGTAAAGAGTCTTAAAAATAAGAAAAAGGCATAGTATCAGATGTTGAAAATAACTTGATACTATGCCTTTTATTGTGGGAAGATTTACTTCATTTTATCCAGGAATCGTTTTTGACAAAACTTTTTTTGTTTTATTTGAGGATGTTTTAAGATTGTATTTTAGAAAAACAATTACAGAAGTGCTTAATACGGAATATAGTATAAATGCTGGTTCAAAGTGAAGTTTTGTATGCTTTTACTTTTGTTGAGTATAAGATTTATTAACTAAAGTCGAACTACAAAAATTAATTTTAGATGAACTGAACTGTAGACTTTGGAAAGTTCTCTTATTCGATTTCAGAATGAATTGCTGATACAGGATTAAAAGAACTAAGTATTTCTTTTTGTTTTGAATGAGATACGTGAGTATAGATTTGTGTGACTGATATAGAACTGTGTCCAAGAATTTGTTGAATGTATCGGATATCTACATCATTATCCAGAAGCATTGTTGCAAAACTATGTCTAAACATATGTGGTGTAATAGTTCTAGATAAGTTATTTTGTTCAACGATTCTCTTTAAAATTAAACGTACACTTTGCTCTGACAATGGTTTTGGCGAATGTTTCCCTGGAAATAGAAAACCATTGGATTCCTTCCCTATTTTATTTATATATATTTCTAATAAATTAAATGTTGTTTGGTCTCCTAAAAATATGATACGTTCTTTCTTCCCCTTTCCTATAATATGAAGTGTCTTATTGGAAAGATTAATATCTTTGAGATGAATGTGACAAAGTTCAGAAATTCTGATACCCGTCGAAAGTAAAAGAGAAATGATTAGTAGATTTCTTTCAGCTTTTCGTTTTTGAAAGTCAGTTTTAGAAATAACTACTCTCTGCTCTAAATATAAAAAAATATTTTTCAAAATATTATACGGAATCGTTTTAGGCAATATTTTTTCAGTTCTAAATTGAAAGCGCAATTGATTGAAGGGATTCTCTTCAATTATGTTCTGGTATTTTAGATAATTATAAAACACCTTCATACAAGCAATTTTTCTTCTTAGTGTATTCGTTTTTATGTTAGATTGTGTCAAGTGTTCGATATAGGATTCGACATTATCATAGTTTGAGTTATAAAATTGCATAAGATCATTTTTATAAGCTCGAATCGTATGTGAACTCAAACGTTTATGAGTTTTGCAATAATCTAAGTAAGTAGAAATAAGTTTATAATCCATGAAAATCTCCTTCATCAATAATCATGCTATTATAAACCTATTTGGGTGCTTTGTATAGTGATAATAAATAGTTATCGATAGGAGAATATTTATGTACTATGGACGCAACAATGAAATAGAACAGCTAAAACACCATTTTAAGTATTCTAGCAATGATAAAAATAGTTTATTCATTATAAATGGTTT
>NZ_JAQFJI010000014.1:0-65300 GCF_030440055.1 Streptococcus sp. SO4 | reverse complement strand
TGCTTGCGCTTGTTGAAGCTGACGTACTTGCTGACGTACTTGCGCTTGTTGAGGCTGATGTGCTAGCCGATGTACTTGCGCTCGTTGATGCAGATGTACTTGCTGACGTGCTTGCACTTGTTGATGCGGACGTGCTTGCCGATGTGCTTGCGCTTGTTGAGGCTGATGTACTTGCTGACGTGCTTGCACTTGTTGATGCGGACGTGCTTGCCGATGTACTTGCGCTTGTTGAGGCAGATGTGCTTGCTGATGTGCTTGCGCTTGTTGAAGCAGATGTACTTGCCGACGTACTTGCTGACGTACTTGCGCTCGTTGATGCAGATGTACTTGCCGATGTGCTTGCGCTTGTTGAAGCTGATGTACTTGCACTTGTTGATGCGGATGTACTTGCTGATGTGCTTGCGCTTGTTGAAGCTGACGTACTTGCCGATGCACTTGCGCTCGTTGACGCTGATGTACTTGTTGACGTGCTTGCACTTGTTGAAGCGGACGTACTTGCCGATACGCTTGCACTTGTTGAATCAGATGTACTTGCACTCGTTGAGGCTGACTCAGATGCAGATGTACTTGCACTTGTTGAGGCGGACGTACTTGCTGATTCTGACTTGTGATCCGAATCTGACAAATCTGGAGTTACTGTGTTTTTTGTTCCATCTTTGTAGGTAATTGTCACAGTTCCATTGCTATCAATATCGTACGATTTAATACGGAAATCTGACTCAGGGTTGACTGCCTTCACTGCAGCAAGAATCTTATCAAGATCATCTTGTGTCAATGAAGTTAGATTAGAAACTTGGATAGCACTACTTGGTTTAATACCTGGGAATTTTTCATTCAGTTTCCCTTGTGCAACTACTGTCGCTGGATTTCTAATCTCATTATCTGATAAATCTACAGCTCTGACATTACGAGACCATTTATTACCATCTGCATACTGTACATTTTCTCCATAAGTAGCAGTATACTCTAATACTTTCGGATTTGTTACTGAAGCTTCAGTTGGCGTATCCTTGAATCCAGGTGCATTATCATTTGTTGAGTAGCCATCTTGGAAGATTTTACTTTGGTCATTTCTTCCATCGTAAAGTTTCAGAGTTTTAATCTTACCACTATTATCTTTAGCAGTTAAGACAACTTTAACCTGGTCTCCTGCGAAGACTTCGTAACCACTAACTCCTGGACGAATATTATTCTTAATCGTTTGTTTTTCCCATAGGCCAGTCTTATCGTTCTTGACATAAAGTTCAAAGGTAGCTTCTGGACTTTCAGTTTCCTTGGTAATCGTCTTCGTCGTTGTAGCTGAAGTCAAGGTTTCAGTTCCACCACCCGGTAGACTGACTGTCTTCTCTTGCTTAACAGTTACATCGCCTGTTGGAAGAAGACCGTTATTGCCATCATAAGCATCCTGCAAATCCTCCGTCGGATCAAATGTGACGCTTGTTTCATTGTCCTTAGCAGTCTTCGTGAATGTATGACCAGCTAATGTTAATGTTACAAGAGCTCCAGGTGTGACATTCGTAACAGTGATTGCCTTGTTTGGTAAACCACCTGTATTATTTACTTGATCATCAGTGATTTGTGGCGCTTGTGGATTGACTGTGTAAGTAATTGGGACACGCTGTTTGACACGTGTACCTGTACCATCTGCTGGCAACTCAACTTCTACATTCTTTGTAAATCGACCAACAGTTGAAAGGTCTGGAGCCCCATCAACCCAGCTGAAATTCGTATTATTTACATTATAGTCAGGGCTACCTGTCACCTTGGTGATAGAATCTCTTGGATTTGCAACCACTTGTTGGTAAGCCGCATCACTTGTCTGACCTTGAGTAAAGATATAAGAACGATTAGACTCAAACTTGTAAACATTATGAATAACATCTACTGTCTTGCTAAGCAATTTCGCACTATCTGTCTCACCCAGACGACCTTTAGGGAACGTAAAGGTTAGTTTGAAGCGTTGTTGTCCAGCCTCTGTCGTAGTGATAGGAGCATTTGATAAGCGATTCCCATTTTCATCTGTCCATGTTTGTTGAGAACCACCTGGGAACCAATCATCCCCCGCTTGAAATGCATAGTTAAGCCAGTTTGAACCATCACCATTGTGAGGAGTTGTTCCTTGAATATCATTAATCGGAGCTTTAGGCGCGATAGAGGTCATGGTACTGTAGGTGATCGTAACATCCTCGTAAGAACCATCTACATAGGTCACTCTGGCTACAGCTTTTTTATTATCCCCAGAGTTAGTCGTATCAATTCCTTTACCTTCCACCCAAGCGACAGTAGCACCTTGTGGTAGTTGTTTGCCACCTTCAAGTTGTACAAAGTTAGCCGCATTTGACAAATCATCTGCTGTTTCGCCTACATAAGTATAAACTGTTGGCACCTTAGCTACAGCATGATATTTATTTGTCAGACTCTTGATAACAAACTTAACATAACCATTGTCGGCAACACCATTTTTAGCGTGGTCACTATCAGTGGTATTACGGTCATCTTTCGCCATCAAATAGCGGACAAAGGACTGACCAGGAGCAAATCTCTTATCCAGATTACCAGTGATAGTAATGGTTGCATTTGCTTGGTCTGTCAAACTGGTGATTGGATTTGAACGATTGAGACCAACATAGGCTGCATAGTCAGACCCAGCTGAATCATCTGGCGAAGTTTCTCTTTCAAACTTCAATGAAGAAATCTTGCCAGAATCATCGGTCGCACTAAATGTTAGGTTAGTAGGTTCCCCACGATAGATATCGATTTCTTTAACATCTGGTCTGTCATACTTAATCACCAGTTTTGGTCGTTCATTGACTGTCACTGACTGTGGAATTGGAGTACTACGTGTACCATCTTTGTAGACAATTGTTGCTGTACCGTTCGCTTGAACTTCAATATCTTTGATACGGTGAGTTGTCTGATTATTCTTAGCATAGATGGCATTCTTGACAGCTGTTTTTTCAGGATCTGTCAGATTGTTTTTATCTACAACAGGTGTAAAGTCAGGATTTGTCACCGCAAGACGGTCTTTCAGTTGTCCTTGAGTAATACGAACATTACCCCATCCTGTTGTGAAATTTGTATTGTTTGCTTGGTCTGTAGCAACCGCATTTCGTTGCCATGAATTACCCGAACTATATTGCAAATCATCTTTAAGATGGGCTCTGACAACGATATGAGATGGATTGCTCTCAGGAGCATTGATATCCCCAGTTAGGTGGGCAACTGTACCTGTACCATACTCATTTCCTGTACCAGTATCACCTTGGAAGAAGTTGCTTGTTAGGGCATTTCCACTAGCTGCAGCCTTGGCAACAATTTTGAACTCCTTCAATTTCCCGCTATTATCAGATGCAGTAAAGTCAACTGTAAAGTCATCGCCAGCATAGACGATGTGTTCCATACCTCGGTCTGCACGCGGACTTTGAGTCGCTGGAATTGGTTGACCATCACGAGTTACCGTCACTCCAACTCTTGGACGCTCTTCAACTGTATCTATTTGCTGAAGGGTATTAGTCGTTAAATCCTTATAGGTAATCGTTGCTGTACCATTACTTGAAACATCAATCGATTTGATGCGGTGAGCATCTTGAGGATTTTTAGCAAAGATAGCATTCTTGATATCTGTTCTTTCTTGCTCTGTCAGGTTGTTCTTATCACCAACCAGTGTCTTAGCTGGTTTTGTAACAGGCAAACGGTCTTTGAGTTGTCCTTGAGTGATACGGACATTACCAGTTCCATTAGTTCCGTTGACATTCCCTACCTGGTCAGTTGCAATTGCATTCCGCTGCCAACTATTTCCTGAATTCCACTCCAGGTCGTCTTTCATATGACCATTGACCGTAATCGTAGCAGGACTTGTTGGCGTAGCTGTGATATCTCCTGTCAAGTATCCTACAGAACCTATACCATATTGAGAATTTTCAAAGTAATTGTCTCTTAATCCTGAGTGGGCCGCATTTGTACTAGGAACAATCTTGAACTCTCTTAATTTCCCACTATTATCTGTTGCAGTAAAGTTGATTGTGAAGTCATCACCTGCATAGACGATGTGTTCATCTCCACGGCCAGAAACTGGGCTTGGAGTCGCTGGGATAGCCTTGCCATCACGAGTTACTGTCACAGCAGGAACTGGAACTACAGTTTCGGCTTTCACGCTTGCTTGGACGACATCCACAGTGTTATCACGGTAAGTGATGGTGATTTCACCTGTTTCAGACACAGTAATGTTACCTGTCACACCATCCTTGGTAAAGTCTGAACCAGAAATGATACTTGAGTTTGCTGTTTTGAAGTTTTCAAGAATTTGAGCTCTTTCAGTAGGACTCAAGGCAGATGGATTGTTAACTGTAACAGTGGCACCACTTACAGGGTTGTTACGCTCGTTGAAACCTTTAATACGGACAGTCATACGTGCTGTAGCTGTTTGACCATCTTTGTCTGTCACTGTATATTCAATAGCATAAGCACCAGTCGCATACGGCCGCCAATTTGTTCCTTCACGACCAATGGTTCCAACAATATGTACCGTATAAGATGTGCGGTATCCAGTTTTATGCCCACGTCGGTCATATGTCGCAAGATCTCCGTATATTTTCTTACCATTTACTATATTATATGGATAGTCTGGTGCATCCAAACCTGTGATAATAGGATTATTCCCAGGTTCTACTTTTGCCATTCCGGTGTCATCACTAAGGATCATATTCACAGGTGTAATGGTATCATCATTATAATAAGCAATCTCACTTGGCAAGCTAATAGTTGGTGGCTTACTTCCTAATCTTTGACCTACACCAGTTGGAACTTCGTCATGCATAACTCTAGTGTAGTTACCAGCAGTCATGCTACTGTAAAATGGCTTACTACTTGTAGCTACTTGCGCATCCAGCGTAGCTGTACTAGAATTATTGTTTACTGTTGCATAGACTAAAATAGTCGCATCAAGGTTCCTATTTAAGTCATGACGCTTATTAAAGACATATTCATTCCCAGAACCCCCAAGTTTCTCCATTGGTTCCCCATTGAAATAAACACGAGTGATGGTTGTATTTTTATCCACTTTCGCAATGAGGCCTACATAGTTAAGAGAACTCTGAGAATTCATATCAATGCGCCAAAGAACCTCTCGACTAGCATTTGCAAAAGATCCTGGTTGAATAGCTGCCGTCGTATGCTCATTTAGCGTTACTGGTGCAAAACCTCTGAGATTTTCCCCTGTCGGCATCGCTTGCCCATTACGGCTATCACGTTGACCTGAATTAGCACGTAAAACAGCATTGGCGATAGAGTTACGAGCTGAAGTTGCCCTTTGCACAACTGCTGTCAAATCACCAGTTGGATTTGCAAGTGCTTTTTCAATCTCTACTACAGCAGCATTCACCTTAGTGATAGCTGAATCGGTATTTGGTAAACCAGCAACCTTAGCCAGATATTCACCCATCTCTGCAGAAAGAGCGACTAGTTTTTTACGGTCTTCTGCTTGCTTTTTAGCACTTGCTTCTGCAGTTGTTGTCGCAGCAAGAGTCGCTGTTGTGGTTGCTGTCAGACTCGCGTTTTGACTTGTGAAGTTTTCTGCAGTTGACAGAGCACTAGAAAGGCTAGGGTTGACCTTAACATCGCTAGCCTTGACTGTAACTCCGGATACTCCGTCATTACTGATAGCATCTTCGCTAGTAGCCGTCTGTGAACCTTCTACATGCGAAGCCTCAGAGAGGGAACTGCTTGCAACAGTCGAAGCACTAGCCGAGGTTGAGGTCGAATCACTCAATGAAGCCGAAGTACTAGCAGAAGTTGAAGATGATACACTGGCACTAGTGCTAGCTGAGGTTGAGGCACTTACGGACTCTGATGCACTTGTTGAGGCCGAAATCGAGGCGCTTGTTGAAGCAGAGATTGAGAGACTCTCACTGACAGAGGTAGATGTTGAAACAGAAGTTTGTTGCTCATCATCTTTATTGACCGTTCCCAAAACGACCTGATCAGAATTGACTAGGTTGTCGGTTCCATCAACCACCTTCTCTACAGCAACCTGTTCATTGGCATGGACTTGCGTGTGAGTAGCAACTCCACCACCAACCACCGCCCCTGCAGCGGCTATCCCCTTGAGGATATCTAGTCCAGTTAAAGAGGTAGACACATGATCGTCTACAACTTCAGTTGTAACTTGGGCTGTATCAATACCACCTCGAAGAACTTTAAACAAGCCAAATAGTGACGTTGAGGCACGCAACCAATGTTTTCCCGATTTAATCAACTTATATCGGGTAACACGATCAGTTTCTCTATACCGTCCTTCTTGACGTCTAAAAAACATGGTTTTTTCTCCTTGAGATCTTTTTTTGTAGAAAATAAAAATATCAAAATATTTTTCAAGATAAACTAGCCTTATATTGGAAAATCAGATCATCTCCAACATATAAATTAGTGTTAAAGTTTAAACTATTCTGATATAGATTATTCTCTAAAACACTTTATTATATCACATTTTATTCCTTATTGTCCAAATATTTGAGTAGATATCTATATTAATACAAACCATCATACATTTTGTGGAATTTGTATGTATTTAAAGTTTGTTTTTTTGTACAATAATCATTTACCCCTCTTTTTAAAAACACAAATCGTATAGTTGAGAAGGTCAAACGGATATATAGTGACTCCTCAATCCACCAAAAAAGCCGCCTGATTGGGCGACTTAATTTTTATAGGGAGATTATTATGAAAAAGTTTTAGGAGTTAAAGTTAAGGTCTTCTTAACTTATGAGATAAGTATACAACTCCTAACTTAAAGTTTCCTTAAGTTATTTTAAATATGAGATTTTTCCATTTTTCTTGCCAGTTTTTCTTAGATAAACGCTTTTGATAGAGCTTCATCCGGTCTTCATTTTCTAAGAAATGAGGAGTTGGAGAAACCTGAAAGTTCAAAACATCCTCTAAACCATAAGGGGCAAAGAGCTCCAAAGTTGCATCAGAATGCAAGCGAAGACCTATCGCCGTACAACGTTCAGGATATTTACTCATGGCATCGCAGGAATTCCTATACGGAGCCGTATGGGGACTATGCTGATGCATATAGACTTGATTTTTCAGCTCCCATTGATACTGGGGAAAGTCCTCTTTCAGCTTGCTCTCTATAGCCAGCGTTTCTTCGTAACTCACGTCAGGGTCAAAGAAAATGACGTCCACATCCGTTTCACAGTCAAAGGCTGGCTTGTCTGATAAAAGATTCCAGATAAAATTTCGAACCGAACCTGCTGCCAACCATGAATCATTCAACTCCAAGTCTCGAATGATAGTCAGAATAGCCATCATGTCAGAATTTTCTCTAACACTATCTAGGATTTCTTGCTTATTTTTCATTGTACTCATACCCCAAATGCTCATAAGCCTTGGCTGTCGCGACCCGTCCAGAACGAGTTCGCATGATAAAGCCTTTCTGGATCAGGTAAGGTTCGTACATATCCTCTACCGTCTCACGCTCTTCGGCGATATTCACCGAAAGGGTACCTAGACCGACAGGACCTCCACCGTACATCTCAATCATGGTGCGGAGAATTTTCTGGTCCACATAATCCAAACCTTCATGGTCTACATCCAGCATGGTCAAAGCCTTATCCGTAATCACATCATCAATCAAGCCATCGCCCATAATCTGCGCAAAGTCGCGCACGCGCTTGAGGAGACGATTGGCAATACGAGGAGTCCCACGACTACGTAAAGCTAACTCCGAAGCTGCTTCATGAGTAATTTCCATCTCAAAAATATCTGCCGTCCGCTCGACAATCTCTGTCAAGTCATCATGGGCATAATACTCCATGTGACCAGTAATCCCAAAACGTGCACGAAGAGGATTTGACAGCATCCCTGCTCGTGTCGTCGCACCAATTAAGGTAAAAGGTGGTAATTCTAGATGGACACTGCGACTACCTTCCCCCGCACCAATCATGATGTCGATGTAGAAGTCTTCCATAGCACTGTAAAGTACCTCTTCCACCGACATAGGCAAGCGATGAATCTCATCAATGAAAAGAACATCTCCTGGCTCCAAGTCATTCAAAATCGCTACCAGATCACCGGCTTTTTCGATAACGGGACCAGACGTTTGTTTGAGATTGACTCCCAGTTCATTGGCAATGACAAAAGCCATGGTTGTTTTCCCGAGACCTGGAGGGCCAAACAAAAGAACATGGTCTAGCGCCTCGTCACGCATTTTTGCTGCTTCAATAAAGATTTGAAGCTGGTCTTTAACCTTGTCTTGACCGATATATTCACGTAAATATTGGGGACGAAGGGTACGTTCTACCAACTCCTCATCGCCCATGATTTCATTATCTAAAATTCTACTCATGCTCCTATTATAGCAAAAATCCAGCCCACAAACAAAAAAGCCACCTGATTAGGTGGCTTCATTAGGGAGATTATTATGAAAAAGAAAAGTTTAGGATTTCTATTAAATAAAGTTAGGAGGTCTTTATTTAATAACTACATGATATAAGAGAAGGCTTAAAGTTAACTTAAGATTTTCTAGTTTTTAATTTTGTTCAAAAATAATAAATACTAATTAAAAATTGCTAAAAGCAAACAAGAAAAAGCCACCGAATTTGGTGACTTCTTTAGGGAGATTATTATGAAAAAGAAAAGTTTAGGATTTCTATTAAATAAAGTTAGGAGGTCTTTATTTAATGATTACATGATACACAGGCAGACTTAAAATTAACTTAAGATTTTCTAGTTTTTAATTTTGTTCAAAAATAATAAATACTAATTAGAAATTGCTAAAAGCAAACAAGAAAAAAGCCACCGAATTTGGTGACTTCTTTAGGGAGATTATTATGAAAAAAGTTTTAGGATTTCCATTAAATAAAGTTAGGAGGTCTTTATTTAATGATTACATAATACACAAGCAAACTTAAAGTTAGCTTAAGAATTTAAATCCATTATTAACAATTTTCTTGAACAGCTGTTTGACCTGCAATACGTCCAAAAGTAAAGATATCCGTAAGTGAATTTCCTCCTAGACGGTTACCTGCATGAAGTCCTCCTGCGACTTCTCCAGCAGCATACAAACCAGGAATAATCTGACCTTGTTCATTCAAAACGTGTGTTGAAGTATCAATCTTGAGTCCACCCATTGTATGGTGAACAGCAGGTTTTCTTGGTGTTGCGTAGAATGGTGCAACCTCACACTTGAGATCGAAACTACCCTTATTAAATTCAGGGTCAAATCCTGCATCAACATAAGAATTGTACTTCTTGATTGTATCTGCTAACACCTGTGGATCCATGCCAATCTGAACCGCCAACTCTTCTATCGTATCTGCACGGTAGAGAGTGCCTGCTTTAACTTGGGCATCGATTTTTTCTTGGCTAGTGTTGTAGGCTGTTGCCTTGATGCGGTCATCTGCAATCAAGTAGAACAAGCCACCATTATCAATCGCTGCTTGAGATAGCTTGTCTCTGCTACCGTACTCATCTACAAACCGCTTACCTTCAGTATTTACCATGATGAAGTTAGCTGGAGGAACTTGAAGTCCTGAGAAGAGGGCTCCTGTCACTGGATCGGATACTGGCATCATTTGACTAAAGCCCATACCCACTAGATCTGCACCTACACTTTGACCTAAGAGGATTCCATCTCCTGTTACAGCTGGTGTATTAGAGGTAGCAATATCATCCGCGATTTCGGTCCAGTAAGTATTGTATTTTTGTAGCATCTTGGTATTAGCACCAAATCCTCCAGAAGCTAGAACAACGGCTTCTGCATGAACGATGATGGTTTGACCGTTACGGCCTTCTGCTCTGACACCCTTGACAACCCCTTCTTCTACAAGCAATTCTTTGACTGGAGAGTCCGTCAAGATCTTGCCTCCATTTTCTAGAACATATTTTTGTAGAACCGAGATAAAGGCATAACCCATTGGTTGAACCGGCTTATGGCCACGACGCCAAAGGGCTCCAACTGGCATTGTTACTTCACTACGAACAAATTCAACACCGATGTCTTCCAACCAGCGAACAGACTCTAGGGCACGTTCAGTCAATACAGAAACCAAATCATATTGGCCATGAATTTCATGTCCTTGTAAATCTTTTCGTTTTCCACCGATATAAGTTTGGATACGGTAAAGTAAGGTAGAATCAAACAAATAGCTTGGATCTTGCAAATACTTCTCAACCTCAACCTTTAAGGCTCTAAAGTCATCTAAATATTCTGGGTCAATCGTTGATTCATCTGTCGCAATCAATTCTTGAAGCGTATGTGCCTCACCTGGATGAGCTGCGAAGGTTCCTTGCCATGCTGGATCTGGCGCATTCATTGGGCCACCCGCACGAACGGTATTTCCTCCAATTGCTGGGAACTTCTCAACAACAATCGGCTTCTTACCAGCTTGTAAGACTGCAGCTGCTGCAGCTAAGCCAGCACCTCCACCTCCGACGATGACAACGTCTGCCTGATAGGTTTTATCTTCTTTATCTAGGGCAGATGGTGCTTTTGAACGTTTGCGTAAAACATCTGGATTTGCACCCGCTTGTTTAACCGCACGCGCAACTCCGTCCAAAACACCATTTGAAGTCACAGAAGCTCCTGATACCGCATCAACATTTAAGGTTTGCCCCTCAATGATTTCTGCTGGAATACGGGTAAATACGACATCTGCAATCCCTGAAGATTCTCCAGAAGAATCGATTTCAATTTTTTCAATACGATCTTCAGAAACTGTGACCTCCATCGGTAATTTACCATTGTGACCTTCAGTTGTAACATGATAAGTTCCTGGTTCAAATCGGATTTCTTCAGGAAGGTTTAGTTGATTTGCAACAGAGACAAATCGAAGGAAACGATAGAAACAACTATCTAAGAAATCAACAGTTCGCTCATCTATCAGATCTCCATTTGCATCAAATGCTCGATGAGCTCGACCAAGTAAAAATTCACTTCCTGGCATAACTGTTGCATTTACTCCAGGTGCATCAAGGATCTGACGAAGGTGAAGTTGGGCACGTGAAGAGCCTTGAACATCATAGGAAGCTCCGACAATCATGGTTGGCTTCCCATCTAGTGGATGAATGTTAAAAGACAACCATTCAAGCAAACTATTTAAACTTGATGGGATTGTATGATTGTGTTCAGGTGTAGAGATGATGACACCATCAGCTTCCGAAATTGCTTTGTTAAACTTCTGAATAACAGGTGTATCTGTTTGATCATCGGTTTCATTGAACATTGGTACATCGGTAATTTCTAAAATTTCAATGTCAGCTTTTGACGCAAAATGTCTTTTCATAAATTGCAACAAACTACGGTTATAGGATTGTTTGGCATTGGTACCAACAATAGCTACTAATTTCATGGATTGTTCTCCTTTCTTGAAATACTTATGCTTTCAACCATTCTTCCCAGATGAAAGATTTCTTACGATTTGTATCTTCTGGTTTGACCAAAGCCTTTGTTAGTTCAACAAAATTTTGGAATTCTGCAAAATGTTCTTCCAACTCTGCGACTTTTTCAGGATTGTTCAAATTATAGTCATCGTCCAATACTTGTTCAGAATGTCCTAGGAAAAATTCTGTTCCTGGCATGACTCTTGCTTTCAGTTCAGGCGCATCAAGAATCTGACGCAAGTGTGCTTGGGCTCTAGATGTTCCAAGCAATCCAAGAGAAGCTCCTACAATCATCGTTGGTTTGTTAATCAAAGCACGACTGGTATAGGCAATCCATTCCAAGGCTGAAGCTAAGGGGGCCGGTATAGTATGATCATACTCTGGTGTTGATATAATCACACCATCCGCCTCGAGGATTTTTTCTGAAAAAGCTTGAACTTCGGCTGGTGCTAGCTTGTCCTCAGGTTCGTTAAATGCTGGCAATTGTTTGATCTCCAATACCTCAATATCGGCTTTATCTGAAAAATGCTTTTGCATAAATTTCAAGAGTTTCCGATTGGTTGAGCGGTCAGAATTTGTTCCAACGATAGCAACTAATTTCATCTTGCTACCCCCTTTATTTGTTTGATTTAATATCATTATACAACTTTAGCCTATCATGTAAATCGATAATCCTAAAACATTGTGTTATTCTATCAGTTTATCTTAGTTTAGTATAAGTTAGTGAAAAAATTAACAATATTTTCCGAGAAAGTATTGACCCTTATTTTTAACTATGTTATAGTCTTTGTGAAAATATGTATTAAGTTAAAGGAGGGTCTTTTTATGAAAGAGACATTCAATCGTTGGCAAGTTTTAGCTGCATCAACTGCTATTCTTCTCTGTACAGGTGCTGTCTATTCTTTTTCCGTTTTCGCTGGACCTCTAAGTTCTTCAACAGGTTGGTCTATGTCCGAAATCATGCTTGCATTTGCCATCAACTCAGCTATCGGACCGATCCCTATGATTCTCGGAGGGTATCTGGTAGATAAGGGATATGTAAAATGGACAATCGCCCTTGGTGCCCTTCTATTTGCTAGTGGCTTTTTCCTAACTGGTTATGCAAGCTCACCAGCTATGCTCTATTTGACCTATGGTTTGATGGCAGGTCTTGGTCAAGGATTCGCCTATTCAGGAGCCCTCTCAAATTCTCTTCGCCTCTTCCCTGATAAACGTGGTTTAGCTTCTGGGATTCTAACAGGAGGTATGGGATTTGCTGCAGTTATTGCGTCACCAGTTGCAAGTAGTCTCATTCAAAAACAAGATGCTTTCTTTGCTTTTCGAACAATTGGACTTGTCTATATTGTTGTTATTATCTGTGCCATTTTCTTCATCAAGGCAGCCCCAAGTGGCTACCAACCAGCAGGTTGGAAAGCTCCCGTACAGACTAAACAAGGACCTGCCAATAAAAACTGGAAAGAAATGCTACAGAGTCCTTTATTCTACATCATTATCAGCATGTTCTTTGTCGGTGCTTTCTCTGGTTTGATGATTGCCTCTCAAGCATCCCCAATTGGTCAATCCATGTTTGGACTATCTGCTGGTACAGCAGCTCTCTATGTCTCTCTTTATTCAATCGCAAACTCTAGTGGCCGCTTTATCTGGGGTTCACTCTCTGATAAAATTGGTCGTTCAAAAACCTTGTTGATTATCTATTCTGTTATCGTATTGGCTCTCTTCTCCTTAACAATCGTCCCTGGACAATTTGGCTTTACTCTAGGAATCATCGGCCTTGGTATCTGCTTCGGTGGTGTTATGGGTGTCTTCCCATCTATTGTCATGGAGAACTACGGACCTGCTAATCAGGGAGTCAACTACGGTATCGTCTTCACAGGTTATTCTTTAGCTGCATTTTTTGCACCTAAAGTTGCGGTTCAAATGGCAGCAGCTAACAATGGAAATTATAGTGCCGCATTCTACGTTGCTATCGCTCTCGCAGTTGTGGGGCTTCTTCTCAACTTCCTTTATATGAAGAAAAAAGGCTAAAAAAGAGAACTTCCTATGTAAGGAAGTTTTTTTGGTATAATAAAACTAGAAATAGCTTATCGGGAGGTTTTATCATGGCTCAGCAGTCAAGACTTTTACGAGATAACCCATCTGATTTTCACTATGATTTTGAAAAACAAATCTTATCTAAGCAATCTTCTAATACCATTTATCATTGGCATCCTGAACTCGAAATTGTCTATGTCAAAAAAGGAACTGCTACCTTCTATATCAACTCTGAGCGCTTTGAAAGTCATGAAGGTGATATTTTTCTAATTCAGCCAACTTCTCCTCACGCTATCTACCCTATTGAAAATCAAGAACAAATTTCAACAGTTTTTCGTATTCATTTAGATTTCTTAGGTAGAAGTCAAATTGACAGCTTTAGCCAACGCTATATTCAACCTATATACTCTGGGCATTTTTATCTCACTCCTCGGATTTCGCCAGATGATCATGCTTATGAACCGATTTGCGATTGTCTTTTATCTCTTTTTTCTATCCTTGAAGAGCAGAGTATTTATTATGATCTCCTTTTAAAGGCAAAACTCTATGAATTTCTCTATCTTCTCTTTAGGTACAGGTATGTCAATCGACACTATACAGATGATACCTATCAAAAATATCAGAAATTAAAAGAAATGATTGGTTATCTTGAGCAACACTATGCAGAGCCCATTCAAATTGACCAGCTTGCTGCTACGTTTGGATATAGCAAAAATCACTTTATGAATATTTTCAAACAACACACTGGGACAAGCTGCATGGAGTATCTCATACGATTGCGCCTGGAAAAAGCTTGCGAAAAGCTCGTACAGACCAATCAAAGTATTCAAGAAATAGCAAGCCAGGTTGGCTTTACTAACCTCTCAAATTTTAATCGACAATTCAAACAACACTTCCAGTTAACTCCCAGACAGTATCGAAATCAACAACTCAAAAAAGAATCTTAGCCATTTCTCTCCTTAGTGACTCACTAGGGAGATTTTTCTTTATCAAACAATAAAGTCACCAAATTGGGTGACTTTATTAGGAGATTATGATGAAAAAAGTTTTAGGATTTCTATTAAATAAAGGTTACTCAATGAAAATCGAAATCAAACTAGGCAGAGCGACGCAAGCATAACTAAAGTTAGGTAAGTCGACTCTAACGAAGTATGGTGAGATTTTCGAAGAGTATTAGGAGGTCTTTATTTAATGGTTACATGATACACAGGCAGACTTAAAGTTAGCTTAACTATTTTTAGTTTTTTTCAAATGACTAAAGTTAATGAATATTACCAAGATCCAACCCAAAAAGTCCCCGCCAATTCCCCGACCAAAATCCGAAAAATACCGGAAAATATCGGAAAATTATTTTTAGGAAATTTCCAAAAAGCCTGAAATAGAGCCAAAAAACTCCACCTGATTGGGTGGAGTTAAGGGAGATTATTATGAAAAAGAAAAGTTTAGGATTTCTATTAAATAAAGTTAGGAGGTCTTTATTTAATGATTACATAATACAGGACAAGACTTAAAATTAGCTTAAGTGAAAAAAAAATTATTTTAATTTTTTTCGGTCCACCAAAATCATACCCGTACACTGAAAACTAGATAAGGTTTCAAAACCTAAGGAACGATAAAATCCAAGAGTCTTTTCTGACTCATCTGTCGCTAGTTGTACTTGGTAGGCATCCTTATAATCAGCTAGAGCTTGCTTCATCAAGGCGCTACCAATCCCTTGGCGTTGATAGCTAGGCAAGACGATCAAATCCTGTATAAAAACCGAAGAAAAACCGTCTCCAATCAAGCGAACTAGACCAACGATTTCCTCACCATCACGGGCAAGATAAGTCGCTAGCGAATGAGACAAAGCCTGGGACAACATTTGGGGCTGATTGGTATAATTTGTCCAACCAACTGCCTGGTAGAGATGCAAAACGTCATCTAAATCGACGGATTGTTGATTTCTAATGAAAATCATTTTCTTTCCTCCATCAGAATTTTCAATTACTGAATTTCTCATAAAAGAATAACATAAGATCAAATAAGAAACAAGAAAATGCATAAACTCATAGTAATAAAACTGAACTTATGCATTTTTCACTATTTTATCAATCTAAACTAATTTTTCCTTTTTGAGTTCCCCAAATACCTGTTTGTACCTGTAACTGTAAACCTGAAGCATTGGCAGTCTCATCACTTAAGTCAAAAACCACATTTCCTGTAATACTATTTTCGGGGTTTAATTCTGATAAGAAAAATTTTGCTTCTTCATTTGCATACAAACCAGCAGCACCATCTGTTGCATACTCCGTATCACCTTTTAAAAGTTTAAAGAAATCATCAGTAACTGTTATAGATTTTTTACCAGTATTTTTTACTGTTACATTCACAATTAAATAAATACCATTTGCAGTTTTTCCATATTCTCCACCAACATTTTGAGATAGGGATTTTGAATTTACAACGTATTCAACATCCCCAACTTTAACAACTTCTCCAATCTTATGTTCTACCTTAGTTGCTGTTTTTTCTTTTGTATTTTTAGTTTCTTCCGATGCCTTTGGTTGAACAGTTTCTTCTGATGATGTTGCTTGGACACTTGAATTGGATGGAGTTGACTGTTTCGATGAATTATTTCCACTTCCTCCTTTAATAGCACTAAATGCAACAAGTACAACAAGTAGTATGAACCACCATTTTTTATAAAAAGGCGTTTTTTTCACATAAATGTTCCCATTTTCATCCTTGATTTTCTTAGCCATAAGAAATCTCCCTTAATATTTTTATTTTAAACTATTATAATATATTTCCTAAAAAAAAAAAAGCGTTTTTTGAATAAAATGTAAATTCACAGTACCATGTTTTATCTATGCCTTTACCTAAAACTTTCAAATGTCAAACATGCATAAAAATAATATCCTTTTCAAAATAAGGTTACCTGTATACTAATTATTGCAACTTATATATTAAACCTCAAAAAATCTCCAAAGAGAAACTTTGAAGACTTATCATTTCCTATTCCAAAAAGATTATAAAAGACAGAGAAAACGGTCGACGATTCCTTATCTAAGTTAGATGCAAGAAAAGAGACTGGTTAAAAACTCTAATTTATCAGAAGATAATGATGAATTAGGGTTTAAAATAGACGTTCGCTTTGGCATAAGTCCTAAATATCACCAACAGCTCTCCAATTTCTGTTTTTGTTGCCCATTTTCATCAAAATTATCCGAACGCAACCACGATTCAAAACGAGCTTTGACCTTTGGCCAATCCTTATCAATCATAGACATCCAGTCCGTATCTCTGGTACGCCCTTTATAAATAACAGCTTGACGGAAAGTGCCTTCGTAGATAAAACCCAAACGTTCTGCCGCTTTTCTAGAAGGGAGATTTAGTGCATCACATTTCCACTCATAGCGACGATAGTTGAGTTCTTCAAAGACATAACGAGCAAGCAAATAGTGTGCCTCTGTTCCCATCCTTGTCTGTTTAAGAGCCGGCGAAAAGGTCACCGCGCCAACTTCAACCACGCGATTAGCTTGGTCAATACGCATGAGAGAAAAAGTCCCCAGCGCCTTTCCAGTCGCTTTATCAACAATCGCATAATAGAAGCGATCCTTGCGCTCAATCATCTGCTTTAAAGCAACAATTAATTCTTCAAGATTTTCTACTGGCGGTTGAAAGAGATAGGTCCACATCTCTCGAGGTGATTCTGGACCATAAACAGCCAGCAAATCCTCCGCATGCTTTTCCACTGACAGAGCTTCGATAATCGTATACTGTCCTTCTATCCGTACAAGCGACGGTAAAACTCCAGGTGTATCGTCTACAGGTTCACCAATCATCTGACCATATTCATTTACAGGCATAGTTTTCTCCTTGCCTCACACTTATAAGTTTAAAGATGTGAATAGTATATCACATCTCACAGGTAATCTACAAAAAATCCTCCAGTTTATGGAGGATTGATCAAATATGGAAACAAGTGAGTTAATGCCCCCTGTGCTTCTCTCTACGTTTTTGCTGTTTGCGTTCGAATTTCTCTTGTTTGAGCAATTGCTTTTGGACACTAGATTGATGTTTTGAAATCTTTTTCCTTTCCTCATACTGCAACTGCAATAGTTCTTTCGACTTGGAAGAAACTTTTTGATTTACTTGTTTCCTCACCATTCGTTGTAATCGTTTAGGATTCTTGATTTTTACATGTTGCTTAACTGTAGTTTCTGGACTAAAAGATAATTGAGTAAACTGAGTCTGTAAAATCTCTAGAATTTCATCATCTTTTGGCTCCTGACCAAATGTCACACGACAAACTTGATAAGTTTCTCGATACACTTGTTCAAACAAACCATGCCAAAATCCATCTTCAAAATAAACTGTCAATCCAATTGAAATTGTTTCCACGACAGCACCTCCTTAAATCTATCCCTAAGAATGGACAACCAAGGAGGAAGGTTACTGATAGGCTTGCCTACGTCTGGACTACCAACCAGAACTGTGTTTTTATCTTAGTTGAGATAATTATAGCATAATCCAATTTAAAAATCCTCCAAAGCTTAGCTCTGAAGGATTCATTTCTTATTTAACAATGATATTTACGAGTTTAGTTGGCTCAAACAGCTTGGGAAACTGTTTGAGGTTGAAAATCAGCAACTAAATTGGTTATTTAACGACGATATTAACGAGTTTATTAGGGACACTAATCACCTTCACAATTTCTTTGCCATCGATCTCTGCTTTAACTTTTTCGTTAGCCAGAGCCACTTCTTGCAATTCTTCGCGAGAAAGGTCCTTCGCAACCATCAATTTAGCACGGACTTTGCCTTTGATTTGAACGACGATTTCGACTTCGTCTTCAACCAATTTGCTTTCGTCCCATGTTGGCCAAGCCACGTAAGAGATAGACTCACCTGTTGCTACGACTGTTTGCCAGAGTTCTTCTGCCAAGTGAGGTGCAAATGGGGCTATCAATTGGATAAAGCCTTTGGCGTAGTCCACATAGAGTTTGTCTTCCTTGTTAGCAGCGTTGACAAAGACCATGAGTTGGGCAATGGCAGTGTTGAATTTCATAGACTCGATTTGCTCTGTAACAGATTTAACGGTTTCGTTGTAAACCTTGTCAAGAGCGCCATTGTTTTCCGCAACGATTTCTTTACTTGTAATCAAACGGTAAACACGGTCAAGGAATTTACGGCTTCCTTCCAGACCTTCTTCAGACCAAGCGATGGAAGCATCAAGTGGTCCCATGAACATTTCATAGACACGAAGGGTATCCGCACCGTATTGTTCCACCACATCGTCTGGGTTGACAACGTTCTTGAGGGATTTGGACATCTTAGCTGGTGCTTGCTCCAACTCTTCCCCTGTTTCCACATGGAAGAAGGAACCGTCACGTTTTTCAACCTTGTCAGTTGCCACAAGTGCTCCACGGTGGTCACGGTAGCTTGTTCCCAAAATCATCCCTTGGTTAAAGAGTTTTTGAAATGGTTCCTTGGTTGGAACGACACCGATATCATAGAGGAATTTGTGCCAGAAACGAGCGTAAAGCAAGTGAAGCACGGCGTGTTCTGCACCACCCACATAGATATCGACTGGCAACCATTGTTTGAGGAGGTCCTCGTCAGCCAATTTCTCTGTGTTGTGTGGATCGATATAGCGGAGGTAGTACCAGCTTGAACCTGCCCATTGTGGCATAGTATTGGTCTCGCGACGACCTTTGACGCCATCTTCGCGAGTCACTTCAAGCCAGTCGGTCAAGTTAGCTAGTGGACTTTCTCCAGTACCTGAAGGGCGGATATCCTTGGTTACTGGCAAGACAAGTGGCAATTCACTTTCTGGAACAACTGTTGAAGTTCCATCTTCCCAATGAATGATTGGGATTGGTTCACCCCAGTAACGTTGACGGCTAAAGAGCCAGTCGCGAAGGCGGTAGGTCACTTTTTCTTGACCACAGCCTTTTTCTTCCAACCAAGCCACAATTTTAGCAATGGCGTCTTCTTTGTTGAGACCGTTCAAGAAGTCAGAGTTGACGTGAAGGCCATCTTCTGTGTAAGCAGCTTCTTCAACGTTTCCACCTTCCAAGACTTCTACGATTGGAAGGTCAAATTGTTTGGCAAATTCCCAGTCACGTTGGTCGTGGGCAGGTACGGCCATAACGGCACCTGTACCATAGCTAGCAAGGACATAGTCGGCAATCCAGATTGGAATTTCTTTGCCATTGACAGGGTTGATGGCATAGGCACCAGTCCAAACCCCTGTTTTTTCCTTGGCAAGGTCTGTACGAGCTAGGTCAGATTTCAAGCTAGCTTGGTGTTTGTAGTCTGCTACTGCCTCAGCTTGCTCGGTGCTTGTGATGACATCTACTAGTTCATGCTCAGGAGCCAAAACGGTGAAAGTCGCACCGAAAAGGGTATCTGGGCGAGTGGTAAAGACGGTGAATTCCTTGTCTGTCCCTTTTACTTTGAAAGTGACATTGGCACCAGTTGATTTACCAATCCAGTTGCGTTGCATGTCCTTGATAGACTCTGGCCAGTCAAGGTCATCCAAGTCATTGAGCAAACGCTCTGCATAGGCAGTGATTTTAAGCATCCATTGGCGCATTGGTTTGCGGACAACTGGATAGCCTCCACGCTCAGAAGTTCCATCAGGAAGGACTTCTTCGTTGGCGATAGCTGTTCCTAGTTCCTCAACCCAGTTTACTGGCACTTCAGCCTCATAAGCCAAACCTTTTTCGTAAAGCTTAGTGAAGATCCATTGAGTCCACTTATAGTAGTTCGGATCTGTGGTGTTAACTTCACGATCCCAGTCGTAAGAAAAGCCAAGGGCATTGATTTGGCGTTTAAAGTTGGCAATATTTTCCGCTGTGAATTCCGCCGGGTCATTCCCAGTATCCATAGCATATTGCTCTGCAGGTAAACCAAAGGCATCCCAACCCATTGGGTGAAGGACATTATAGCCTTGAGCACGTTTGTAACGGCTGAGGATATCCGTTGCTGTATATCCTTCTGGGTGTCCTACGTGAAGACCTGCTCCAGATGGATAAGGGAACATGTCCAATGCATAAAACTTAGGTTTTGAGGCATCTGTTCCTGTCTTAAAAGTGTGATGGTCAGCCCAGTATTTTTGCCACTTAGGCTCGATTTCTTTATGATTGTAAAAACTCATAGCGTCTCTCCAATTTTCGTGATGCTCCTATTATACCATTTTTAGGGGGAATATTGTTTCTCTTTTCGTGATTTTATTGTTTTGACCTATGAACACTAGACTATTTTACAAATAAATTCTAAAAATTCTCTAATATATATAATTTATCATTCAATTAATTCTTCATAAATAATATAGATGCAAGATGGGGCTTTTTATGGTAGAATATAGGAAAGTGCTTTCTCAGAAGGAGGAAAATATGGACAAACAAACCATCGCTGTTTTAGGGCCTGGTTCTTGGGGTACTGCGCTGTCACAAGTTCTAAATGACAACGGACACCAAGTGCGTATCTGGGGAAATATTCCTGATCAAATTGATGAAATTAATACACAACATACTAACAAACGCTATTTTAAGGATACTGTATTAGACGAAAAAATTGTTGCCTATCATGATTTGGCAGAAGCCTTGAAGGGTGTTGATGCTGTCTTGTTTGTGGTGCCAACCAAGGTGACCAGATTGGTAGCTCAACAAGTGGCTGCTGTTTTGGATCATAAAGTGGTGGTCATGCATGCTTCAAAAGGCCTCGAACCCAATAGCCACAAACGCCTTTCAACCATTCTAGAAGAAGAAATCCCTCAAGAATTGCGTAGTGAGATTGTGGTTGTATCTGGTCCTAGCCATGCAGAAGAAACGATTGTACGTGATATTACCTTGATTACGGCTGCTTCTAAAGATTTACAGACTGCTCAATATGTTCAAAAACTCTTTAGCAACCACTACTTCCGACTTTATACCAATACAGATGTGATCGGAGTGGAAACAGCTGGTGCTCTTAAAAATATCATCGCTGTTGGTGCAGGTGCCCTCCATGGACTTGGATTTGGTGATAATGCAAAAGCTGCTATTATCACGCGCGGGCTGGCAGAAATTACCCGTCTGGGGGTTAAACTTGGAGCAAATCCATTAACTTACAGTGGTCTTTCTGGAGTTGGGGATTTAATCGTTACAGGAACTTCTGTCCACTCACGTAACTGGCGTGCAGGAGATGCTCTTGGTCGTGGTGAAGCCTTGGCAGATATCGAAGCAAATATGGGAATGGTCATTGAAGGTATTTCAACAACCAAAGCTGCTTACGAATTGGCGCAAGAGCTAGGAGTTTATATGCCTATTACCCAAGCCATCTACCAAGTTATTTATGAAAATGTTAATATTAAGGATGCCGTTTCTGAACTCATGAGCAATGAGTTCAAGGCAGAGAACGAGTGGTCTTAGTCACCGTTAGAAAGGAAGCTCATGAAGCAAAAAGTTAGAAAAGCCGTTATCCCTGCTGCAGGACTTGGAACTCGTTTCCTACCTGCTACTAAAGCCTTGGCTAAGGAAATGTTGCCAATCGTGGATAAACCAACTATTCAATTCATCGTTGAAGAAGCTCTTAAGTCTGGCATTGAGGACATTCTTGTGGTAACAGGAAAGTCAAAACGTTCTATCGAAGACCATTTCGACTCAAACTTTGAACTAGAATACAACCTCAAGGAAAAAGGAAAAACCGACCTTTTGAAACTAGTTGACGAAACAACTGGTATGCGTCTTCACTTCATCCGTCAAACACACCCACGTGGACTCGGAGATGCCGTCTTACAAGCAAAGGCTTTCGTCGGAAACGAACCCTTTGTGGTCATGCTTGGAGATGACCTCATGGATATCACTGATGACAAAGCTGTTCCATTGACCAAGCAGCTCATGAATGATTATGAGAAGACTCATGCTTCTACTATCGCTGTTATGCCTGTCCCACATGAAGACGTTTCTTCATACGGTGTCATCGCTCCTCAGGGTGAAGGAAATGATGGTCTTTACAGTGTTGAAACCTTCGTTGAAAAGCCAGCACCTGAAGACGCACCAAGTGATCTAGCCATTATTGGCCGTTACCTTCTCACACCAGAGATTTTTGGTATTCTTGAAAATCAAACACCAGGAGCAGGAAATGAAATCCAGCTAACAGATGCTATCGATACTCTCAACAAAACCCAACGAGTATTTGCTCGTGAGTTTAAAGGTGCACGTTACGATGTCGGAGACAAGTTTGGGTTTATGAAGACTTCCATCGAATACGCCCTTAAACATCCACAAGTCAAAGACCACTTGAAGGACTACTTGATTAATCTGGGAAAAGAACTTTCAGAAGACAAATAAACAATTTGTCAAACAGTCAGATTTAGCTTAAATCTGGCTTTTTTGATGTCTAAATCTCAAGACCCAATCCCTATCCAAAGCCCTGATTTAAGCCTAATTTCTTGTAAGAGATGCTTTTATGGTATAATAATAAAGAGTGAGGAATTCTATGAACAAACATGTAACAAGAATCAAAGAAAAAGGACTGGCCTTACTTGGGTCTCTAAAATTAACAATTTCTAAAATGAATACAAAGAAAAAGAGTGGAAAAAATTCTAAGAAGAAAAAGCAAACGCAAACACCATTCGATATCTGGGCTTTATTTGCAAAAATTTTACTTGGAATAAAGGCAACTTTTAACACACTTTTCATCCTAGCTTTTATTGGCAGTCTCCTTGGAACAGGGGTTGCCTTGGGGTATGCTGTTTCTCTCTTTGATCAAGTTAGTGTCCCTCAAACAGAAGATTTGATCAAGCAGGTCAATAATATTTCATCCATCTCTGAAATCCGCTATGCAGATGGTTCCATGATTAGCGCTATCGAAAGCGATCTACTGCGCACATCTGTATCATCAGATGCCATTTCAGATAACCTCAAGCAAGCTATCGTTGCAACCGAGGATGAACACTTTGCAGAGCACAACGGTGTCGTTCCTAAAGCGGTTATTCGTGCCAGTCTAGGAAAATTCATCGGACTTGGTTCTTCCAGTGGAGGATCTACCCTAACACAACAGCTCATCAAACAACAAGTAGTTGGTGATGCTCCTACGCTTGCCCGTAAAGCCAGTGAAATCGTTGACGCCTTGGCCTTAGAAAGAGCCATGAGCAAGGACGAAATCCTAACAACCTATCTCAACGTCGCTCCTTTTGGTCGTAACAATAAAGGTCAAAATATAGCAGGGGCTCAACAGGCTGCCAAAGGGATTTTTGGTGTGGATGCAAGCAAACTGACCATCCCTCAAGCGGCTTTCCTAGCAGGTTTACCACAAAGCCCTATTTCCTACTCACCTTACGAGTCTACTGGTGAGATGAAGAGCGAGGAAGATATTGAACTCGGTATTAAGCGCTCAAAAGATGTTCTCTACAATATGTATCGAACAGGAGCCCTCAGCCAGCAAGACTATGAAACCTACAAGGCTTATGACATTAAGCAAGATTTCTTGCCAGCAGAAAATGCTAGCGTTACCTCTAAAGGCTTCCTCTACTTCACTGCACTCGATGAGGCTACCAAGATTATGTATGATTATCTGGTGCAAAAGGACAATGTTTCTGACCAAGAACTACAGAACGAATCGATCCGAAAATCTTATCGAGAATTGGCCGAAAAAGAAATCCAAAACGGTGGTTACCGTATTACAACTACCATCGATAAAACGATTCATACTGCTATGCAAAATGCCGTAACAAACTACGGATACCTTCTAAATGATAGCTCGGGTCAACCTGAAGTCGGGAATGTCTTGATGGACAATCAAACTGGGGCGATTTTAGGGTTTGTAGGTGGACGAGATTATCAGACCAATCAAAACAATCACGCCTTCGATACCAAACGTTCCCCTGCCTCCACTACCAAGCCACTATTGGCCTACGGTATTGCTATCGACCAAGGGCTTATGGGAAGTGCTAGCATCCTCTCTAACTATCCAACAAACTTCTCTAACGGAACTCCAATCATGCATGTCAACAGTCCTGGAACAGCCATGATAGACCTTAAAGAAGCTCTGAACTATTCTTGGAACATCCCAGCCTACTGGACCTACCGAATGCTCCGTGAAAAAGGGGTTGATGTCCGTTCTTACATGGAAAAAATGGGCTATGAAATCCCAGAATACGGCATTGAAAGTCTTCCTATGGGAGGAGGAATTGAAGTTACTGTAGCCCAGCATACCAATGGTTACCAAACACTCGCTAACAATGGTACCTATCATAAGAAATACATGATCTCAAAAATTGAGAAAACGAGCGGTGAGGTTCTCTATGAGCATCAGGCTAAACCCATCCAAGTTTACTCTAAAGCTACTGCAACCATTATGCAGAGTCTGCTAAGAGAGGTGCTTTCATCTCGAGTTACTACAAGCTTCCAAACTGATCTGGCTTCTATCAATTCCAGTCTAGCAGGTGCTGACTGGATCGGAAAAACTGGTACAAGCAATGAAGAAGGAGATATGTGGCTCATGGTCTCTACTCCAAGATTAACTCTGGGAGGCTGGGTTGGACATGACGACAACAGTTCTCTAGCCCAGGGAGCTTACTACCGCAATGCAAAATATATGGCTCATCTGGTAAATGCCATTCAGCAAGCAGCCCCTTCTGCTTGGGGTTCAGAACGTTTCAAACTCGATTCAAGTGTCACTTCATCACAAGTCCTCAAATCAACTGGTCAAAAGCCAGGAAAGGTGACTATTAATGGAAAAGAAATTAATCTGAGCGGAGAAACGGTGACTAGCTACTGGGCAAACCAAGCTGGTGCTCCAACTACTAGCTACAAATTTGCTATTGGTGGAAGCGATTCTGACTACCAAAATGCTTGGAACACCATTTTAGGAAGTCTGCCTAAAGCATCTTCTTCCTCATCAAACAATAGCAGTAACAGTAACAATAATAACAATAACAACAACAATAATAATAATCGTAATAATACTTCTAATAGTAACGGGAACAGTAATAATCGCTCGAGTTCCAATAACAGAAGTAGCAATCAACGGCGCTAACTAAACAGCACAATTATTGAGAGTGGGAAAGAAATGATTTTTCTCCACTCTCTTTTTTCTTTTTTCATTTCATGGTACAATAGCAACATGAATAAATATCAAAAAAATATTTTTAAGGGAACCATTTATTCTCTCCTATCTGGCTTGATCTGGGGGATCTGTGGAATCTTAGGAGAGTACTTTTTTTCACATTATCAAGTCTCTTCAGGGTGGATTACTTCTATGCGTCTACTCGTCGCAGGTAGTTTCGTAATCATCTTATCTAGCCTTAAACTCCGGTTCCAGCTTTTCGATATCTGGAGAAATCGAAACAACTACCTTCCTTTTCTCGCCTATGCTATCTTAGGGATCTTCTCCGTACAATTTTTCTTTTATCTCTGTGTGGAGTACTCCAACGCTACAACTGCAACCATCCTACAATTTATCAGTCCTGTCTTCATTCTTATCTACAACCGCATTATCTACAAGAAAAAAGCCTCTAAAAAAGCGATCTTCTATGTTCTGACTGCTATGCTTGGGGTCTTTTTGATGGCTACCAAAGGCGATTTGTCTAAGCTATCCATCACTCCTCTTGCTTTACTGACTGGACTTCTCAGTGCCCTAGGCGTCATGTTCAATGTCATCTTACCCCAACGCTTTGCTAAAAAATATGGTTTTGTGCCAACTGTTGGCTGGGGAATGATTATCGCTGGACTTTTTAGTAATTTTCTCTACCCCGTTTATAAGATTAGCTTCCAGGTTGATGCCATCAGTATCTGTGTTTGTTTGACTATTGCCTTTTTGGGAACTGCCTTTGCCTTTTTCCTATCGATGAAGGCCGTCTCTCTCGTTTCCCCATTGGTGGTGTCGGTCGTTAGCGCAAGCGAACCTCTATCCTCTGCTATCCTCAGTGTCCTTTTCCTTGGCATGGTTCTGGATGGTTTCTTGGTACTAGCCATGATTTTGATTATCGTTCCTATGGTTTTCTTGTCCATTGAAGAATCTAAATCCAAGAATTAAACACCTTCTTTTAACACTTAAGGCTTCAAAATTGAAGCCTTTTTTGGTAGAATAGTAAGCATTACAAAGAGTGAGGAGACACCTATGACTGCTACAAAAATGAATGCACAAGAAATTATCCAATTTATCGCAAATGCTGAGAAAAAGACAAGTGTAAAAGTGACCTTTGAGGGACAACTTGCCGGAGCTATCCCTGCCTCTGTTATCAAGCTTGGGAATGTTCTCTTTGGAGACTGGAAAGATATCGCTCCACTTCTTGATGGACTTACAGAAAACAAGGACTATGTTGTTGAACAAGACGCCCGCAACTCAGCTGTGCCTCTCCTTGATAAACGTGATATCAATGCTCGTATCGAGCCAGGCGCTATCATCCGTGACCAGGTTGAGATTGGTGACAACGCTGTTATCATGATGGGAGCTGTTATCAATATCGGTGCAGAAATCGGATCTGGCACTATGATTGATATGGGAGCTATCCTTGGCGGACGCGCTATTGTCGGTAAAAATAGCCACGTTGGTGCAGGTGCTGTTCTTGCAGGTGTTATCGAGCCAGCTAGTGCTGAGCCTGTCCGTGTCGGTGACAATGTTCTCATCGGTGCTAACGCTGTGGTTATCGAAGGTGTTCAAATCGGTAGCGGTTCTGTTGTTGCAGCAGGGGCCATCGTCACTCAAGATGTTCCAGAAAATGTTGTGGTAGCTGGTGTCCCAGCTCGTGTTATCAAGGAAATCGATAGCCAAACCCAACAAAAAACAGCGCTAGAAGATGCGCTTCGCACCTTGTAATTAGTAACAGAGGCGGAAATATTTCCAGCCTCTTTATCGTATTAATAGAAGGAAATTAGATATGTTAGATTTAATTCAAACTCGACGCGATCTTCACCAAATTCCGGAGATTGGTTTAGAAGAATTCAAGACTCACGCTTATTTACTCAATGTTATTGAGAAATTAACAGCTGGTAAGGATTTTGTTCAGATTCGAACCTGGCGGACAGGTATTTTAGTTTACTTGCAGGGAAGTCAGCCAGAACGTACCATTGGTTGGCGGACAGACATTGATGGCCTCCCAATCGTTGAACAAACAGGCCTTCCTTTTGCCTCTCAACATCCAGACCGCATGCATGCTTGTGGGCATGATTTTCACATGACTATTGCACTTGGAAGTCTCGAACGTGCTTTAGAAAAACAACCAAAAAACAACCTCCTCTTTCTCTTCCAACCTGCGGAAGAAAATGAGGCAGGCGGTATGCTCATGTATGAAGATGATGCCTTTGGTGACTGGTTGCCTGACCAATTCTATGGACTCCATGTTCGCCCCGACTTAAAAGTTGGACAAATTGCGACCAATACTCATACACTCTTTGCTGGAACATGTGAAGTTAAGATTCGCTTTAAGGGTAAAGGCGGACACGCTGCCTTTCCACATGAAGCCAACGACGCTCTGGTTGCAGCTAGCTATTTTGTGACCCAAGTCCAGTCAGTCGTCAGCCGTAATGTCGATCCTATCGAGGGAGCTGTTGTCACTTTCGGTGTTTTTCAAGCTGGTACAACCAATAATGTCATAGCTGATACAGCTTTCTTGCATGGAACCATTCGAGCTCTCACACACAGCATGAGCCTCTTGGTTCAAAAACGTGTCAAAGCTATCGCTGAAGGTGTCGCAGCTGCTTTTGATATGGATGTGGAAGTTGAACTCAAGCAGGGAGGTTATTTACCAGTAGAAAACAACCCTGAACTAGCCCGGGAATTGATGACCTTCTTTGATGAAAAAGAGGGCATTGAACTAATCGACATCGAACCTGCTATGACAGGAGAAGATTTTGGTTATCTTCTCTCCAAGGTTCCTGGAGTCATGTTCTGGCTTGGAATTGATAGCCCCTATGCTCTTCACCATCCTCAGATGAGTCCTAAGGAAGAAGCTCTAGCAATCGGAGTTGAGGCTGTATCAAGCTTTTTAGCAAAGAAAGCCGCGGAGTAAACTATGAAAAAAAGCTTACGCAAGCAGGTCTTGCAAGAACTTAAAGCTCTTTCTAAAGAAGAAAAGCAGAGCATAAATGATTGGCTCACAGATCAGCTCCTTCAACATCCTTTTTATAAGGAAGCAAAAACCATCGCTACTTACCTGTCTTTTCCCCATGAATTTCAGACAGCTGAGCTCATCGAACAAGCTCAAAAAGATGGGAAGACTATCCTCATTCCCAAAACCTATCCACATGGGAAAATGGACTTGGTGCTCTATGAACCAGAGAAGCTCGAAAGAAACTCTTTTGGTCTCCTTGAACCTCAGGGGGAAGCTATTGTCTTTGAGCCGTCTCAGATTGACTTGATCCATGTTCCTGGTCTAGCTTTCAATCCTTCTGGTTATCGGGTTGGCTATGGAGGCGGCTATTACGACCGCTACTTGGAGCATTTTACTGGTCACACCATCAGCACACTTTATCCTTGTCAGATTCAGGACTTCCAGCCTGATCCACACGATATTTCCGTTGAGGAGGTACTCATCTATGAAAGAGATCTTTGATCGTCGTTATCCTGTCACGAGCTTCTTTCTCCTCGTGACAAGCCTGGTTTTTATACTCATGTTTCTAACCAGTGGTTTCAATTACACAAGCGCAGCCACCTTGTATAAATTCGGAGCTGTTTATCCCCCAGCAATCAAAGCCATGCCTGAACAAATCTGGCGCCTATTCTCAGCAACCTTTGTCCACATTGGCTTGGAGCACTTTTTAGTCAATATGCTATCCCTTTACTTCTTGGGACGTCAGATGGAGCAAATCTTTGGCTCCAAACAGTTTTTCTTTATCTACCTTCTATCAGGTATGATGGGAAATCTCTTTGTCCTCGTTTTTAGTCCCAATGCCATTACTGCTGGTGCTTCAACTGCCCTCTACGGTATGTTTGCCTCAATTGTTGTTCTCCGATATGCTTCACGCAATCCCTATCTCCAACAGCTTGGTCAATCCTACCTCTCCCTCTTGGTCATCAACCTAGTAGGAAGTGTTTTAATGCCTGGGATCAGCCTTGCTGGACACGTAGGTGGAGCTGTCGGTGGCGCATTACTAGCTATCGTATTCCCAGTTCTAGGCGAACGAAAGATATACAGCCCAAGCCAACGTGGTCTAGCAAGCCTAGCTTTCATTGTTTTATCAGCCTTGATGCTTTTTGTGGGCTTGTTCTAAGATAGTCTCATTTAGGGAGTATCTTTATTTTCAAACAAAGATTAATTCACTTATCTCATATATAAAAAAAACTCTGAAAAGCTTGTTTTTATTAGCTTTCCAGAGTTTCTTTTATTTCTAGTTTTTTAAAGATCAGACGGGTATATAGATTTTTTATCAATTTGATTGGATTTTTTTATAACCCTTCTTTCATGGCAAAGTAAGCACGCACTTTGGGTGCCACTTGCGTTCCAAAAAGTTCAATAGCTTTGAGAACTTGATCATGTGGCATAGAACCAAGTGGTAGGTGCAACATAAAGCGATCCAAGTCTAAATCTTCAATCATGCGGATCAACTTTTCTGCTACCTGGTCTGGATTTCCCACAAACATAGCGCCATTTGGACCAACTTGCTCCAAATATTGCTCATAGGTCATCTCCTGCCAGTGTGGACGGTCTTTAGAAATAGCATCCACCACTTGCTTGGTCGGATGGAAATAATCTTTCACTGCCTGCTCGCCATCTTCAGCAATCCATCCCCAAGAATGTGCTCCCACTTTCAAGTCTTTGTCAGCATGACCAGATTCACTTCCAATCTCACGATAAGCCTGAATCAACTTTTTAAAATAGCGAGGATTCCCACCGATAATGGCATAGACAATCGGTAAACCAGCCTGAGCAATCTTCACTGTTGACTCTACATGACCACCTGTCGCCACCCACAATGGCAATTTTTCCTGAACTGGACGTGGATATACTTCTTTTCCAGCAATGCTTTGGGTCAATTCTCCACGCCAGTTCACCTTGGTGTTTTCATTTGCCAGCTGGAGCAGGTCCAATTTTTCATCAAAGAGGGCTTCATAGTCTTTCAAGTCATATCCAAACAGTGGAAAGGACTCGGTGAATGAACCACGCCCAGCCATAATCTCAGCACGACCGTTTGAAAGGGCGTCGATAGTCGCATATTGTTGGAACAAACGAATTGGATCCATACTTGAGAGGATACTGACAGCACTGGTCAAACGAATCTTCTTGGTATTCACTGCACCTGCTGCAAGGACAATCTCTGGCGCTGATACCGCAAAGTCCTCCCGATGATGCTCACCAATGCCATAAACATCCAGACCAACCTTGTCAGCCAGTTCAATCTCTGCCACCAACTGACGGATTCGTTCGTCATGACTGTAAACTTGTCCAATCCCCTCTAAAGCTGTTGTTTCACCAAATGTTGAAATTCCTAGTTCTACCATACTGATTTCCTCGTTTTATTATTAGTTATTTGGGTATTTTATCACTAGTCAATTATAGTTGCAACGAATTTGCTCATTAGAAAAGGCCTTATTTAAGTAGACATTTTTAGTTCCTTGTGTGGCGGTGAGAGGTGAGGGTAAATCGTTGTAAGGACGATACCATCTATATCCCTTGCAACATTCTCTTCTGTGATGGTGAGAGCTTGGTGATGATTCTATAAGAAAAATGAGATGAAAATCATCTCACTCTTCTTATTCTTAAAATCCATTATTGTCACTGAGTTCTTTGAACCAGTGGCCTGATTTTTTCAGGCGACGTTCTTGCGTTTCAAGGTCAAGCTCGACCAAACCATAGCGATTTTTGTAACTATTGAGCCATGACCAGCAATCGATAAAGGTCCAGATCAAGTATCCTTTACAGTTAGCACCGTCTTCAATAGCGCGATGGAGTTCACGAAGGTGACCTTTGACAAAGTCAATACGGTAGTCATCCTGAATCATTCCATTTTCACGGAATTTGTCTTCACCTTCAACGCCCATACCATTCTCAGTCAGCATCCACTCAATATTCCCATAGTTTTCCTTGATGTTTTGGGCAATGTCATAAATCCCTTGCTCGTAGATTTCCCAACCGCGGTGTGGATTGATCTTACGGCCTGGCATGACGTAAGGTTCATAGAAATGTTCTGGCAAAAGCGGGCTATCAGGATGCTTAGCAAAACGTGGCGCCATGACACGCAAAGGTTGGTAATAATTCACTCCTAGGAAGTCAACTGTGTGCTCGCGAATAAGTTCTAACTCTTCGGCTGTGTACTCTGGTAACAAGTCATGCTCAGCCAAAATTTCCACTAACTCTTCTGGATAAGCTCCTAAAACAGACGGATCTAGGAAAGATTGTGCCTGAAAGAGATCAGCAATGCGTGCAGCCTTGACATCGGCAGGATGCTGGCTACGTGGATAGGCTGGTGTCAAGTTGAGGACAATCCCAATCTTAGAACCTGGCAAGACTTCATGACAAGCCTTAACTGCAAGAGTGCTGGCTAGCTGGGTATGATAGGCAACCTTAACCGCTGCTTTGGCATCTACCTTATGAGGGTAATGGGCATCATAGAAATAGCCGAACTCTACAGGAACGATAGGCTCATTGAAGGTAATCCACTGGTCAACCAAGTCTCCATAAGTTTCAAAACAGAAACGAGCATAGTCTTCATAGGCCTTGATGGTTGCCTTATTTTCCCAACCATCCCCATCTTCTTGAAGGGCAAAAGGCAGGTCAAAGTGATAAAGATTGACTAAAAGACGAATTCCCTTAGCCTTAATAGCTTCAAAGACATGACGATAGAAAGCCACACCTTGAGGATTGACTTCTCCACGACCCTGTGGGAAAATACGAGACCACTGGATAGAAGTTCGAAAGGCTGTGTGGCCAGTTTCTAACAAGAGTTCGATATCCTTTTCCCAGTTTTCATAGAAGGTCGACGTTTTGTCTGGTCCAATACCATTGTAGTAACGATTTGGCTCTACTTGAAACCAATAATCCCAGAGATTATCTCCCTTGCCATCACTAGGCACTCGTCCTTCTGTCTGCGGCCCAGAAGTTGAGGAACCCCAGACAAAATCCTTTGGAAATTTTAGCATAGTACTACCTCTTTTTACGCTTTTAATGTTTATACTCTTCGAAAATCAAATTCAAACCGCGTCAACATCGCCTTGCCGTATATGCGTTACTGACTTCGTCCGTTCTATCCACAACCTCAAAACGGTGTTTTGAGCAACCTGCGGCTAGTTTCCTAGTTTGCTCTTTGATTTTCATTGAGTCTTACTTTCTCTCATTATACAGAAAAAACAAGGCAAAAACTAGTTACATTTTTGTCTTGTTTTTCTTCTGATTATAGATTTTATTTATTTGTTAAGATTTCAAGGGTTTCAAGCAAGTTATCTGCATGAACTTCGATTGTATCCCCTGTCGCCTTGATCTTCACTTCTACGATACCATCAACTGCTTTCTTACCAACAGTGATACGGATTGGAAGACCAATCAAGTCGCTATCGCTGAATTTAACCCCAACACGCTCGTTACGGTCATCTGTCAATACTTCATAGCCTTTATTGACTAAGGCTTCTTCGATACGATTAGTCAATTCAAGACTTGCTTCGTCCTTAACATTGACCGGAATCAAATGCACATCAAACGGAGCCAATTCTTTAGGGAAATTGATACCCCAAGCGTAACGGTATTCCCCTTTAGGCGTTTTGTTAACAAAGAGACGAGCGTGTTGTTCCATAACTGCTGAAAGGAGACGGCTGACACCGATACCGTAGCAGCCCATGATGATTGGCACAGCACGACCATTTTCATCCAAGACATCTGCTCCCATGCTTGCTGAGTAACGAGTTCCGAGTTTGAAGATGTGACCAATCTCGATACCACGCGCAAAGTTGAGAACACCTTGTCCGTCAGGAGAAATTTCACCCTCACGCACTTCACGGATGTCCACATACTCAGCAGTGAAGTCACGACCTGGGTTGACACCAGTCAAGTGATAGCCATCTTCATTGGCACCAACAACAGCATTGCGGCTATCTTGTACCTTGCGGTCTGCGATGATTTTAACATTTTCTGGAAGATCTACTGGACCAAGAGAACCAAAGTCAGCTCCCAACAATTCTTTCACTTCTGCCTCAGTTGCAGGTTCTAAGAAATCTGCTCCAAGGTAGTTTTTCAATTTGACTTCATTGAGCTGATCATTGCCAACGAGTAGGGCCACAACTGGCTCCTCATCTGCGATATAAACCAAGGTCTTGATTGTTTGCTCTTCAGAGACATTCAAGAAGGCTGCGACTTCATCAATCGATTTGACACCTGGTGTTTCCACGCGAGCCACTTCATCTTCAGTCACAACACGGTTGCTTGGTTTATACTCGTTGGTAGCCATTTCCAAGTTAGCTGCATAGCTCGATTCACTTGAGTAGGCAATGGTATCTTCACCAGAAACCATCCATTTGAGCAATTCTGCCTTGATTTCTTCTTGCACTTGATCAGGAATTTCGTCAAATGATGCAACTGACTTGTCTAAAACAACCCAACGGTCAAGGTCTGTACGAGCAGGTGTGATGGCCATAAACTCTTGGCTATCCTTACCACCCATGGCTCCACCGTCACCGATGATAGCTTTGAAGTCCAAACCACTACGAGTGAAGATACGCTCATAGGCCGCCTTGTACTCATCATAAGTTACATCCAAGCTATCGTAGTTAGCATGGAAGCTATAACCATCTTTCATGATGAATTCACGCGTACGAAGAAGTCCATTACGTGGACGTTTTTCATCACGATACTTAGGCTGGATTTGATACAAGTTCAAAGGTAATTGCTTGTAAGACTTGACAGAATCACGGACAATAGCTGTGAAAGTTTCTTCGTGAGTTGGACCCAAGATAAAGTCTGACTTCTCACGGTTTTTCAATTTGTACAAGTCCTCACCGTAGGTTTCATAACGGCCAGACTCACGCCAAAGGTCAGCACTGAGAAGGGCTGGAGCCAACATCTCAACCGCACCAATCTTGTCAAACTCTTGACGCATGATCTTCTTAGCTTTTTCGATAACACGGTTAGCAAGTGGTAGGTATGAGTAAACACCTGCTGATACTTGACGAACATAACCAGCACGCAACATAAGGGCGTGACTGATAACTTGAGCATCGCTTGGCATTTCGCGAAGCGTTGGGATAAGCATTTTACTTTGTTTCATAATGACTCCTCTATTTCTTAAAAGAAGGTACGCATGATGTCGTTCCATGTCACGGCGAGCATCAAGACGACCATAATGACAACTCCAACCAGAGTGACATAGGTTTCAATTTCTTGTTTTAGTGGTTTGCGACGAATAGCTTCGATGATATTAAGCACGATTTTTCCACCGTCGAGCGCAGGAATCGGAATCAGATTGAAAATCCCGATATTGATGGAAATCATAGCCAAGAAGTACAAGACATTTTCCAGTCCATTCTTGGCAGCATCGCTACTTGCCTTAAAGATAGCAACGGGACCACCCAGCTTATTCAAATCCGGTTGAAAAACCAGACTCTTCAAAGCATTGAGGATGCGCAAAGCTGAATCAGCCGCAGTTGTAAATCCGCCCATAAACATAGACCAAATATCAGATTTGAGTCTCGGCTGGACACCCAAGATATAACGCCCTTGGCTTTCCTCAGGTGTCACACTCACTTGTTTTTCAGTGCCATTTTCAGAGACTGTCACATCCAAAACGGGCGCTGTTTTGTCCTTGGTTTCTGCATCAACCGCCTGGATCAAGTCTGACCAGTTTGAAATCTCATAACTTCCGACCTTAGTGATTTGGGCCGTATTTTCAACTCCAACCTTAGCCAAAGCGCTATCTGGAATAATGCTGAAATTGTTCGTTTGCGTATCACGAACGCCACCTTGCATGAAAATCAAAATCCAGAAGACGATAACTCCTAGGATAAAGTTATTCATAGGACCAGCAAAGTTGGTAATCAATTTGCCCCAGACAGTCGCATTTTGATATTGGACGTCTAAGGGAGCAATACGGACTTCCGTTCCATCAGCTTCCACAATGGTTGCATCATGGTCAACTGAGAAAGTCTTTTCCTCTTCCAAGACCAAGCCTCTAATAAAGAGTTTATCCTCAAAATCAAACTGAGTGACCTGCATGGGTAAAGCAGTCTGGTCAACCTTTTTCCCAGAGAGATTGATACGCTTGATCTTACCATCCGCTGCCAATGTTAGACTTGCAGGGGTTCCAGTCTTAATCTCTGTCGTATCTTCACCCCAACCTGCCATACGAACGTAACCACCCAGTGGCAGGACACGAATAGTATAAGCAGTCCCATCTTTTCCGATATGGGCAAAGATTTTGGGACCCATACCAATGGCAAACTCACGAACCAAAATCCCGGACTTCTTAGCAAAGTAAAAATGCCCGAACTCGTGAACTACCACGATAATCCCGAAAACTAGGATAAATGTTAGTAATCCTATCATTTAATTTCTATTTACCTTTCCTTAAAATAAGCCAAAGAGGTGCATAATCGGGAACACAGCTAGCATGCAATCAAAACGATCCAGTACCCCACCATGACCTGGGATAAACTTGCCTGAGTCTTTGACACCAAAGTGACGTTTCATAGCACTTTCGATCAAATCCCCCAACTGACCAGCTATACTAAAGAAAATAGCAAAGACCATCATTTTGTAAATCCCATAAGGTAAAGCAACGGTACTATCAACTAGCATAAAGATCAAAGTCACTAGCATAGCAGCCAAGATACCTCCCATAGCACCCTCTATGGTCTTGTTAGGGGAAACTCTCGGAGCCAGCTTTCTCTTACCAAACTTCATCCCTACTAGATAGGCGCCACTATCGGTTGCCCAGACCATACAAAGTCCCAAAAGCGCCTTATCCAAACCTGCAATACGAGCATCGACCAAAGCATTAAAGCCAAAGCCAACATAAAAACTCATGGCAATCGGAAAAACAGCATCCTCAATGGTATAGTTCTTGCTAAAAACCGTTGCTCCTAGCAAAATGAGAATCACGACACTATAAGCAACAACGTTCCCATCCACGGGCAAAAACTTCAGGTAGTTTTCCAAAGGAATAGTCAGAAAAAAGGTTGCTAGTAAAGTCAAGAGTCCTTCAGGCGTCATGGTATTTAACCCCTTCATACGAAGCAACTCATGTACTCCCAACATAGCTACAATCCCCATGGCAATCTGGAGCCATAAGCCACCAATCGCCAAGATTGGGATAAAGATAGCCAAAGCCAAGATAGCAAAAAGGGTTCTTTTTTGTAAATCCTGTATCATAATATCTCCTACACTCCTCCAAAACGACGGTTGCGACGATTGTACTCGATGATAGCTTCTTTCAAGGCATCCTCATCAAAGTCAGGCCACAAGACATCCGTGAAATAGAGCTCGCTATAAGCAGCCTGCCATGGCAAGAAATTACTCAAACGAAGTTCACCGCTGGTCCGAATAATCAAGTCAGGATCCCGCAATACTTTTGGCAAATGACCCGTAAAGAGGTATTCCCCAATCAATTCCTCGGTAATATCACCAGGATTGATCTTAGCATCTAAAACATCCTGTGCAATCAACTTGACCGCTTGTGTAATCTCAGCTCGTCCACCATAATTAAGAGCAAAATTGAGAATCAAACCTGTATTTAGCTTGGTCAGCTCTTCTGCCTTTTTCAAGGCATCAAAAGTCTGCTTCGGCAAACGATCAGTCTCCCCAATCATTTGAATTTTCATGTTCTTCTGATGCAATTCAGGAACAAACTTATCATAGAATTCAACTGGCAGATTCATGATAAATTTGACTTCCTGATCTGGACGGGTCCAGTTTTCAGTTGAAAAGGCATAGACTGTCAAGGCTTTGACGCCCATATCACTAGCAGCAATAGCTACCTTTCTCAAAGCATCCATCCCAGCCTTATGGCCAAAGACTCGTGGCTGCATCCGTTTTTTAGCCCAACGGCCATTCCCATCCATGATAACACCGATGTGGTCTGGCACCATTGTGGGGGTTTCTGTTGCTTTATCTTTTTTTAAAAATCCAAACATGATTGTATTCCTATTCAAAAATCTATCGTTTCATTATACCATATTTTTCACTTTTCTTCTATTATCACCTATCATTCTATGGTGAAATTTCCCATATATCTCCTATATTTCCAGTATATCAAGCCTTGCAATTCCTAAAGAAAGTTGATACAATAAAACCATAGAGATTCGATCCTTGTTCAGCCACAGGGATTTTTTATTGAAAGGATTTTATCATGTCAAAGGCACTCCAACGTAAAAAACAATTGAGAAACAGCCTCCGTCGCTCAGGTGCATTTTCAAACACTGTAAACAAGGTTGTCGAAGAAACAAAAAAAGTTGTAAAACACGCTGAAAAAGCAGCAAGCGATGCAGGTAAAGTTGTCTCTAAAAAGGTTGAAAAAACTGTAGAAGCAACCAAAGAGCAAGCTCAAAAAGTTGCTACTTCTGTAGAAGATTTCGCAGCCAACTTAGGTGGACTTTCAGTAGATCGCGCTAAAACTTTCTACGATGAAGGAATCAAATCTGCAGCTGACTTCAAAAACTGGACAGAAAAAGAACTCCTTGCTTTGAAGGGAATCGGTCCAGCAACTATCAAGAAATTAAAAGAGAACGGCATCAAGTTCAAGTAATCTTTCTTGTTCCTTGCATTTCCGTCAAAAACTTGTTAAAATAAAGCCATTAGAGGTGTTTTGAGTCCCACATTTTACAGAAAGTGGCGGAGCTGAGAAGTCCACAAATGTGTCAAAACTGGTTGCTAATGGATGAAATTAAAAAATGAAATATAAATGTCTTTTTGTTTAAAAGACGAGAGATGCGGGCTCTGCCCGAAATTGGGTGGTACCGCGGATAAACATATTCGTCCCTGTCAGATTAATGACAGGGGCGATTTTTCTTTTACACCCCTAGCCAAAGGAGGTTGCCATGAAACAATCTTTTAACACCAGTAAGCTCTACTATGGTTTTCCTATCTTCATTTTGGGCTATCAGGACCAGAACTTTGGGCACAATATCACGACCTGCAGTTCCTCTTATAGTCTGGGAGATTGGTTGGTCATAGGTGTTGGTGCTGAGGAAAATGCAGCTGACCAGATTAAGCATTACCAACAGTTCACTGTCAACATCCCTGACGAAAAACTCATGATCCAGATGGAGCAGGCTGGCTTTATCAGCCATCGGGAGAAATTGAAACACCTAGGGCTTGACTACGAGATTTCTGAACGAACTCAGGCTCCGATTTTGGAGGCCTGTCCAGTCGTTTTGGATTGCCAGGTTGATCGGATTATCGAGGAAGAGGGCATCTGTCATATCTTTGCCAAAATTCTCGAGCGACTGGCTGACCAAGAGCTCTTAGATGACAAGGGCCATTTTAAAAATGACCACTTTGCGCCTACTTACTTTATGGGGGATGGCCATCAGCGCGTTTATCGTTATCTAGATGACCGAGTCGATCCTATGGGGAGCTTCATCAAGAAAGCGAGGAAGAAGAATGACAAGAACTGAACTGCCAGAACAAATCGAAACGGAGCGACTGGTCTTGCGAGTACGTACAGTGGCGGATGCTGAGGATATCTTTGGCTATGCCAGTCGTCCAGAAGTCTCTTACCCAGCAGGGTTTCCACCTGTCAAAACCTTGGAAGATGAGATTTATTACCTAGAACATATCCTTCCCGAGCGTAATCAAAAGGATAATCTCCCAGCAGGCTATGGAATTGTGATTAAAGGGACCGATACAATCATTGGTTCTGTCGATTTCCCCCATCGCCACGAAGATGATGTGCTAGAGATTGGCTATACCTTGCACCCAGACTATTGGGGCCGAGGTTATGTTCCTGAAGCGGCGCGTGCCTTGATTGATTTAGCTTTTAAAGAATTGAACCTACACAAGATTGAACTAACTTGTTTTGGTTACAATGCCCAAAGTCAACGTGTCGCTGAGAAGCTTGGTTTTACCCTTGAAGCTCGTATCCGAGACCGCAAAGATGCCCAAGGCAATCGCTGTGACAGTCTGATATATGGCTTGCTGAGGAGTGAGTGGGAGGACGCTAATAACTGTTAGTTGAACTGTTCGATAATTTCGAACAGTTGGGACTTATTAAAGAATTTCGAAAGAGAGGTGAAAAATTGGAAACAAGCCAGATTATTACTCTGATCAGTGGAGCTGGTATAGGAGCTGTCCTAAGTGCATTTTTAACGTTCATAAATAGTAGCAAAAAGAATAAACTTGATTTTATAACTAAAGAGCGTTCAGAGTGGAGGAGAGAAATTAAGTCAATTATAGTTGATTTATTAGGGGGAAATAATCGATCTTCTGCAATAAAAAGGCTTGAAACACAGTTAAATCCGTATGGCAGATATATCTCTAAAGAAGATAGATATAATTTTTACATGAATGATGGCCATATTTGGGAGTTGGTTGATAATTTTGATTATTCAAATAAAAGTGTAAAATTATTAACTAAATATCTAGAAATACTTTTAAAATATGATTGGGAAAGATCAAAACGTGAAATAAAAGTCGATGCTTTTAATAGTTTTATATACTTTATTCTTATTATCGGCTCTTTATCCAATTCTCTCTTAATACTCTTTAAAATAAACGATTTAAGTCAAAGTATAGTTCTTGCGATATCCTCTTATATTATGGTGGCTGGTATATTCTATCTTGAAAAAGTTACTAGGAACTTTAAAAAAAAGCTTATACGTAATACTATTTATATTATGCTACTTTCTCTATCTATGTATTATAGTATAGAAGGGCTATTGTATTGGGTAATCCCTCAAGAAAAAATGGATTTAAATAGTTTTCTTGTCACACTTTTGATATCAGTATTAATGATGAGTATAGAATTCAAAATTTTTATAAACACTAATGGTGAGGAAGAAAATTATATGAACCTCATTGATTATATTAAAAACAATTTAAATTAAGGAGAACACACATGTCTAAAGAACTTTCACCTAAATACAATCCAGCCGAGGTTGAGGCTGGTCGTTACCAAAAATGGCTTGATGAAGATGTTTTCAAGCCTTCAGGAGATAAAAAGGCTAAGCCTTATTCTATCGTGATTCCACCACCAAACGTAACTGGGAAACTCCACCTTGGTCACGCTTGGGATACTACTTTGCAAGATATCATCATCCGTCAAAAACGCATGCAAGGTTTTGATACGCTTTGGCTTCCAGGTATGGACCACGCTGGGATTGCAACTCAGGCTAAGGTTGAGGAGCGCTTGCGTGGTGAGGGCATCAGCCGTTATGATCTTGGTCGTGAAAAATTCCTCGAGAAAGTCTGGGAATGGAAAGACGAATATGCCACTACTATCAAGGAGCAATGGGGCAAAATGGGTCTCTCTGTAGACTACTCTCGCGAGCGTTTCACGCTTGACGAAGGTTTGTCAAAAGCCGTTCGCAAGGTCTTTGTGGACCTTTACAAGAAAGGTTGGATCTACCGTGGTGAATTTATCATTAACTGGGACCCAGCGGCTCGCACAGCCCTTTCTGATATCGAGGTTATTCACAAGGATGTCGAAGGTGCCTTCTACCACATGAACTACATGCTGGAAGACGGCTCACGCGCCCTTGAAGTTGCCACAACTCGTCCTGAGACCATGTTTGGGGACGTTGCCGTTGCGGTCAATCCAGAAGACCCACGATACAAGGACTTGATTGGTAAAAATGTCATCCTTCCAATTGCTAATAAATTGATTCCAATCGTTGGAGACGAACACGCAGATCCTGAGTTTGGTACTGGTGTCGTGAAAATCACGCCTGCCCACGATCCAAACGACTTCTTGGTTGGTCAACGCCATAACTTGCCACAAGTTAACGTCATGAACGACGACGGAACTATGAATGACTTGGCCTTCGAATTTGCAGGTATGGACCGTTTTGAAGCTCGTAAGGCAGTCGTTGCTAAGTTGGAGGAGATCGGTGCCCTCGTTAAAATTGAAAAACGTGTCCACAGTGTTGGTCACTCAGAACGTACAGGTGTTGTGGTTGAGCCACGCTTGTCTACACAATGGTTCGTGAAGATGGACCAATTGGCTAAGAATGCCATTGCCAACCAAGATACAGATGATAAGGTAGAATTCTACCCACCTCGTTTCAACGATACCTTCCTCCAATGGATGGAAAATGTTCACGACTGGGTAATCTCTCGTCAGCTCTGGTGGGGTCACCAAATCCCTGCTTGGTACAATGCTGAGGGTGAAATGTATGTCGGCGAAGAAGCTCCAGAAGGTGACGGATGGACTCAAGACGAAGACGTCTTGGATACATGGTTCAGTTCTGCCCTTTGGCCATTCTCAACCATGGGCTGGCCTGATGTCGACTCAGAAGACTTCAAACGTTACTTCCCAACGTCAACCTTGGTAACAGGTTACGACATCATCTTCTTCTGGGTATCTCGTATGATCTTCCAATCTTTGGAATTCACTGGCCGTCAGCCATTCCAAAATGTCCTTATCCACGGTCTCATTCGTGATGAGCAAGGACGCAAGATGTCTAAATCTCTCGGTAACGGGATTGACCCAATGGATGTTATCGAGAAATACGGTGCCGATGCCCTTCGTTGGTTCCTTTCAAACGGTTCTGCACCAGGTCAAGACGTCCGCTTCTCTTACGAGAAAATGGATGCTTCTTGGAACTTCATTAACAAGATTTGGAACATCTCTCGCTACATCCTCATGAACAATGAAGGTTTTACCCTTGAGCAAGCAACTACTAATGTGGAAAAAGTTGTTAACAAGGAAGCTGGAAACGTTACTGACCGCTGGATTCTCCACAACCTCAATGAAACCATCGGAAAAGTTACTGAAAACTTTGACAAGTTTGAGTTTGGTGTTGCTGGCCACATCCTCTACAACTTCATCTGGGACGAGTTTGCGGACTGGTACGTCGAGTTGACCAAGGAAGTCCTTTATAGCGATAACGAAGAAGAGAAAGTCATCACACGTTCTGTTCTCCTTTACACTTTGGACAAGATCCTTCGTCTCCTTCACCCAATCATGCCGTTCGTGACAGAGGAAATCTTTGGTCAAATCTCAGAAGGTTCTATCGTTACAGCGGAATACCCAACTGTTAATCCAGCCTTTGAAGACCTCGCTGCTCACACTGGTGTAGAAAGCCTTAAAGACTTGATCCGTGCTGTTCGTAATGCGCGTGCGGAAGTAAACGTAGCACCAAGCAAGCCAATCACCATCCTTGTTAAGACAAGCGATAGCGACTTGGAAAGCTTCTTTAACAGCAATGTCAACTACATCAAACGCTTCACAAATCCAGAACACTTGAAAATCGCATCAAACATCCCTGCACCTGAACTCGCAATGTCAAGCGTCATCACAGGAGCAGAAATTTACTTGCCACTGGCAGACCTCCTAAATGTCGAAGAAGAACTGGCTCGTCTCGACAAAGAGCTCGCTAAATGGCAAAAAGAACTGGACATGGTAGGCAAGAAGCTCTCTAACGAACGCTTCGTAGCCAATGCCAAACCAGAAGTCGTCCAAAAAGAACGCGACAAACAAGCCGACTACCAAGCCAAGTACGACGCAACCGTAGCTCGTATTGATGAGATGAAGAAGTTGGTGAAATAAAATCGAGTAGCGGATAAGACTATCCCCTCTCACAATACGGCAGTTCAACTAACTTTTAACGCATGCTGTTCAAGATAATACAAACCAGAAACCAGTCCACGTTTTCGAGGACTGGTTTTGATATATCACGTTTAAGTACCGACCTCTGAGCCCTAATTGATAGTGTTCACCCCAGCCAGATCCTTATCTGCTATCCTTTTAGGAATTTCTAACTTAAGTAGGCCCGACAGTCGTTTAGATTTCTTCTTCCATATAATCACTCGTAGACGAGTACGCAAGTGCTCATCTATGCTGGTGACTATGCGCTTCATATTTCCCAATGAGAAATAGTTTATCCATCCCCAAATGGACAAATTCAGTTGCTCAAGAGTTCGCCGGTAGCGGAGAGTCCACGGAGGACTTCCACCTCAGATGTACGACATGTCCATCGTACCAAAAAAGGCAAATCTCAAATTGAGATTTGCCTTTTTTATATATTTTCATCTTGCAAATCTAGTTGCTTCACTCTAGCAATATAGTATGCCATAATCAAAAACAAATTGAAGCTGACAATCCAGATAGACCATTCATGGAGAAAATGCATAGATACAGCCAAGCTAATAGCACCCACTACGAAACTGCCTACAACAATGCCATAGTTCAAGGCTTGACGACGATATTCTTGAACATCTCCTTCTCCTCTAACGATGCGATACAAGGCAGTCAACATTTTTCGGTAATTTCCAGACGTCATAAAAATGACATAGGGATGATCTTCAATCAAACTACCCGTAAATGTTAGCATCATCATGCCTGTTCCAAATGCAATAAAAGGAACTTCTAATAGAGGAAAGCGGGAAAAGAAGGGAAGAACAAGGGTACCGATAAATAAGGGAAGTAGCATCTTAACCCGCCAATAGGCTGTTTTGCGATATTCTTTCACGTGTAAGGCGAAAAGAAAGCCTAGGGAAAAGAATATAATAGAACAGAATCTCAACATGGTATTGGTGACATGTGAATCGTGCCAATCTGATATCAGCAGGAGAATGTTCCCTGTCTGTGTTGCCACCAAACTATGGTACTGGATATGACAGAACACATCCAAAGAACCACCGATAAAGCCAAGGAACACTCCCATGAGTCGTGTATTTTGAGGTAAAATTAATTTATCTGGCATTGATTCATCACTCGTTTCCCTTTGATTTTTTCATTATACCACTTTCTCTGAAAGAAACTAAGTGAAAAACGGTCAGTTCAGGTAGATATGATTAGATATACTCCTAAGTTCGTCTCATCTCTGGAGTTCATTTATGACGTCTTATCAACTTCAAATGCTGTAGGTACTCATCAACTGAACTATTTTTAAACAAATTATTTCTGTACTGAAGTCTATGGCTTAATCAAAGTAACACTTGAAACAGTACCATCTGCACCTGTTGTAATTTGGATGACTTTTCCACCACCTACTTCAGCATTGTATTTCCCATCATCAAGGGTATAAGAATAGCTTTGAATAGAGTAGTTTTCTTTCTTGCCATCAGCAGATTCTACTGTAAATTGACCACCTGATGAAACAGTGATAGTTTCACCATTAGCACCCTTCCAATTTCCAGCTGCAGCTGAAAAATCTTTATCCACCATAGTCAAGACACCTTTATAACGTTTGTTATGTTCTGCCTGCTTGTCTTGAAGTTTGCGATCAGTTGCTGGATCATAAGCTGACTGATTCTGTTTTGCTTGTGTTCCTTGTTGATTGGATGGAGCTTGCGAAGGGGTTTGATTAGCAGAAGGTTCTTGGTTTTGTTTTGTTTCTGGTGCTGGTGTTGCTTGCGATTGATTAGCAGTAGTCGTTGACTGATCAGAAGATGATGATTTAGCTTTTTCTGATGAAGTTGAACTTGAGGATTTCTGAGTCTTGTTCTCTTTACTTGAAGAGCTGGCCTTAGAACTAGAAGATGCTTGTGTTGTCTTGCTAGAACTATCACTTGTGGTATTTTCTTTCTTATTACCACAAGCCCCCAATAGCAATGTTGAAGCGAGTACAGTTGCGGCCATTAATTTGATAGAAGTTTTATTTTTCATTCCATGCTCCTTTGTAACACTTTTGAAATGTTAAGAAATATTTTTGTAACATTATTGTAATATTTGTTTTTAAATCTGTCAACTATTTATCTAAAATTTTTTAGAATTATTTTTTAGTACATTTATTTTCTTACTCCTCCTATATCTTTTATTCGTAAAGAATTTAAAAAAACACAAAAGTTCTTCCTGACAAAGTGCTATATTTTAAAGTGTAATCGCTTGCATTTTTTTCTTGAAGGACTATAATAAAATTGAAATAGGTTATTGGAGGTGTAGGCCTATGTTAAGCAAATATTACAAATATCTTCCTTGGTTGATTATTGGTGCTTTCTGGTCTTATCAGTCTGCAAGTCGCTATGCCCAAACTACATTTGATTTATTTTATTTAAGCACAATCTTCATGATTGTTTATGTGGCTCTAATGTACTTACACGATCATTATTTAAAATATAAATACAAAGATTTATTCATTCGTTTTATGAGTAATCCTAAAAAAGATAAACATCCTTAAACAAAAAATAACAACAAAAAGAGGCCGGGAAGAATCCCGACCTCGATTTTTTATGAACAATAAACCTTTGACACGATAGCTGAATTGACTTTTGATACAAACTTTATTTTCTCTATTCTCAAGTTCAACAAGCCATCAGGTTTATTGAAATTTCTCAGGACTGAGACTAGGAAATCGAGACTTGATCTATCGATTTCTGTCCCAAAGCTTTTTATTTCAATCGATAGGTTTTTCTTGGTTTCTTTTTAGGCACTCGTTTGAGCCCAACTTCTTCTACATACTCACCGTATTTTACGAGAAAGTTATTGCTGACGATTGGTCGTCCTGGGTTGATGAGATTGACCAATTCGGTCCCTTCATAGACAGTGAACTCCTCCTCTAGCAGATAGAGGAAGGTCGGATTCCAGTCAAGACGCCCTTGGATTCGTTTAATAGACTCTTGGATAATGGCATAATGGTCAAAGGCGAAGGCGTGCTCCTCCAACTCTAGTCCCTCTAGGAAGCACTTGCCTGTCTGAAAATCAACATCGACAAAAACCACATCCTTGGCATCATCTCCAGCTTGAACGAGTTCGAGTGCTCGACTAGGTAGATACACCAAGTGGGCGATAGTAACCGTCCAGCCCCGCGGATCACGACCTGGGGTAGACACCGTCATCAACTGTTCGATTTTTTCCAAAGGAAGGTCGAGGTTAACCTCCTCTCTCACTTCACGCTGGCAAGCACGCCTTGCATCTTCGCTCTTATCCATAAAACCACCGACCAGGGCCAAGCAGTTTTGATAAGGATGAGCCTTGCGCCGGATCAGCAAGAGTTTGATTTTCCCTTCCACAAAGCAATAAGCTACCATATCCACCGTCACGCTCGGTTTTTCATACTGAGGAAGATCCTGTTTGCAGTACCAGTCTAAAAATTCCTTCTCAGTCGCATGAATTTCAAAATATTCTCTTTCTGTCATTCCATCCGGGATTATCCTTTCAGTCATCTTATCCCTCCTTGACAGCTTTTGTCCATTGATACCAACCGACTAAACTATTGATGGTATAAACCCAGTACATACCTTGGATATGGATATTTTCACCCCACCAGAGGTAAATACTAAAGAGATTGGTTGCAATCCAGAAAATCCATTGCTCCCGGTAAAGACGTGTCATCAAGAGCTGACCAACACCATTGGTCGCATCGGTAACACTGTCACGGAAAGGACGAGCGCTATGGATACTTTGGTAGGCAAAGCCCATGCCAATCCAGATGATAGCAGTCAAAGCCAAATATTTGAGCCAATCAATCAAACCAAGTTTCTTAGCTTCAAAGTGGGATTCTTCTGGTTTTCCTTGCTCATTGATCCGATTAGACAACCAAGTATAGAGACCAATGGGCTGCATGACAAAGAAATAAACTGTTGTCAAAACTTCTCCGTAGAAAGTAGCATTCATAGCTAGGACCAAATAGATAGCAGAGTTAATAGCTCCAAAAAGGTAGTTACTAGCCCGACCTTCTGCAACCAAGATAACGCAGACAATCCCTGTCCAAGAGGCCAAGAGACCAACCCAGTCATGACTTTCCGTGTTTTGTGTAAACTCCAGAATAAGAGGGACACTTGATAAAGCAATCAAATAGAGCCACTGGAAAAGACTGCGTCCCACAAAGAGGTCTTTCCAAAGCAAACGCATAACTCCTGCAAAACCAATTTTACGAGCTTCTGCGTGAACATTTTTAAAATTTGCGATAAATCGAGTAATTTTTTCAGTTATTTTTTTCATTTTCTTCTCCTAATCTGCTTGGTAAATGGCATCGATAGCTACTTTTGCTGCTTCATAATTTCCTAGATAGTCATCAGCTAGATAAACATGAGGGATAGTAGCTAGATATTGCTCCCTCATCATATCCAAATGCTGGGAAAAACTATGACGGATATGGTCTTCTGCCATGGTCATGTCTCGAAAACCATCATTGACATAAGAGCCAACAGGTTGCACAAAGAGGATTAAATCCCACTTTTCCTTGGCTAAGATGGAAACGAAGAGATTATCAAAGGTCTCTACAGACAAATCCCCCTGCTCTTCAGTTTCCATGTAGTAATCGTAGTAGCCCTTGGTTACCAATGAGTTGGTGTCTGCAATGACCAAGCCTCGATTGGCATTGCTATCGATTAACTTGGAAGTTTGGTCATATTGGCCCAAAAGGAGGTAATAATAGTCTTTTGGAGTAAGTTCATCATCTCGGACATTATTTTTTATCTGATACTCACGAGCATATTCCAGACTGACTGGCGCATCATAGAAGCGAGCTAAATCCTTGGCTAGAGTTGTTTTCCCATTACTAGCACTTCCCATAATCAACACTTTTTTCGTAAACTGACGGCGGAAAGGTTGAGCGATATATTTCCAATATTTGCTTGGATTTTCTCGAATCATGGTAGCCGAAATTCCAAATTTTCTTTCCTGTAAGACAGTCTCGAAACCACGTTCTGACAATTCTTGTTGGTATTCGGACTCTCCTACAAAAAAGATGAGCTCCTGACCAGTCTGGTCATAGGAAATGGCCTGCAACATCTGATCCAACCATTCCTGCCAGCCCATTGGATAGCGTGGAATATTGGTTTCGTCAAGTTTACAAACAGAGGTCAACTCATCATCTCGAAATGCTTCACGAATATAGCGAAACCTCTTTTGTAGTGTAAGTCCAACCTGTTCACCACGATCTCCCTTATAACCTGAAACTACCACCCATACAGCATCGCATTGTCGTTTTGCTCTTTGGATTAAATCAATATGCCCTTGATGTAAGGGAGCAAAGGTTCCAAAAACCACCGCTATACTCTTTTTCATATCTGTTTAACCTTTTTATAACTTTTTATATTTTGTATTATAATTCATCTTTCTGCCTTTGTCAACACTTTTTTATTATTTTTTATAAAAACATTTCTAAATTATAAGATTTTTTACTTGATATGCAAAACCAGATCAGGAGAATTCTGTTTTGAAAACCTTAAAATAAATGCACAATCCAAGTAGCTATTTGGGCAACAACTTTTCAAAAAAGAGGCTGAAACAATCTGTTCCAACCTCACATTTTTAAACAATCTCAAATTTTAATTGACCAGCTTTAACACCAATTTTCAGAGTCTTGCCAGCTTCTAATTCACCTTTAAGGAGAAGTTCTGCTAGTTTGTCTTCTACTTCTGTTTGCAAAGTTCTGCGTAGTGGACGAGCCCCCATCTCTGGATCATAGCCTTGCTGAGCTAGAAGTTTAAGGGCAGATGCTTGGAGTTTCAAGTCAATTCCTTTTTCTGCAAGACTAGCAATCAATGGTTTGACCATAATCTTAACTACTTCTTGCATATCTTGACTTGACAAGCTATGGAAGACTACCTTCTCATCAATACGGTTAATAAACTCTGGACGATAAGCCTTTTTCAGCTCCTCAAACATCCGTTTTTCCATATTTTCTTGATCAAAACGAATATCCTTAGCTCCAAAACCAACTGTCTTGTCATCACGAAGGGCTGTCGCACCAAGGTTTGACGTCATGATGATAATGGTATTAGAGAAGTCAACCTTGCGACCTTTACTGTCCGTCAAGACACCATCATCCAAAACCTGTAAGAGCACATTAAAGATGTCTGGGTGCGCCTTTTCTACCTCATCAAAGAGCAAGACTGAATATGGTTTATTGCGAACCTTCTCGGTCAACTCTCCACCTTCTTCGTAGCCTACATAACCTGGAGGAGCTCCGTTGAGACGGCTGGCTGCGAATTTCTCCATATACTCACTCATGTCAAAACGGATAAGGGCTGATTCGTCATCAAAGAGGACTTCTGCCAAGGCCTTGGCCAATTCGGTCTTACCGACACCTGTTGGTCCTAGGAACATAAAGGATCCGATTGGACGTTTATGGCTACGAATACCAGATTGATTACGGCGAATAGCACGACTGATACTAGATACAGCCTGTTCCTGTCCGATCACACGTTTATGCAGTTCAGCTTCAAGGTTGAGATACTTCTTGGCGTCCGTTTGGGTTAATTTTTGAACAGGAATTCCTGATAAGCGACTCAAGGTGGTCAAAATATCAGATTCTTCTACTACATCTTTATAAACAGGTACTTCCTGTTCTTTTGCAATGAGTTGAGCTGCTTGCTTCCATTTGCCATCCATCAAGGCCTTATCAGCTGGTGTTAAACCTGACTCCTCTTGTTTAGCGTGTTTCGATTTATTTTGCACTGTTGCTGCCGCTTCATCCAAGAGATCAATTGCTGAGTCTGGCAAATGACGACTCGTCAAATAACGATGTGCCATTTTGACAGCTATTTCGACTGCATTGTCTGTAATTTGGACATGGTGGTGTTTCTCATAAGTTGCTTTCAAGCCCTGCAAAATAGCCATACTATCTGCTAAACTTGGCTCCTCAATCATCACTTTAGCAAAACGACGAGAAAGGGCTGCGTCTTTTTCGATGTGCTTTTGATACTCTTCCTGAGTAGTCGCACCGACAGTTCTCAGAGTTCCACGTGCCAAGGCAGGTTTCAGGATATTGGCTGCATCCAAGGTCGAATCAATCCCACTTCCTGAACCCATAATGGTATGAAGCTCATCGATAAAGAGGATGACCTTGCCATCTTCCTCGATATCTTTGATGATATTGTTCATACGTTCTTCAAAGTCACCACGGAAACGAGTTCCCGCAACCACATTCATCAAATCAAGCTCTAGAACTCGCATCTTAGCCATTTCATCAGGTACATCCCCGTTGGCAATACGTTGCGCAAGACCAAGTGCTAGAGCTGTTTTACCGACACCTGCATCTCCAACTAGGACTGGATTATTTTTTGTCTTACGGCTCAAGATTTGAATCATACGAGAGATTTCTTGGTCACGCCCGATGACTGGTTCCAATTTACCTGAGCGAGCTTGCTCTGTAAGATCATGCGTATAATCTTCCAAACCTCCACTTGGTGTCTGAGGCATGCCCATCATATTAGCCATAGAATTTTGCTTGTCCGCTACCGTACGATGGCGTTGACGAAGGGCCTTCAAATCATCTCTAGTCCAACCAGCACGCGCTTCAAGACTACGACGAAGTCCAGCAATCTTGACCTGATCCTTCTGATCTTCGTAAGAAAATCCCGCTTTTTCTAGAATACGAGTAGCCAAGGCATTGCCATCATGTAAGATAGCATAAAGCACGTGCTCTGTTCCTAAAACCTTGGCATGCACAACAGAAGCTACATGCTCTGCTTCCAACAACAATACCTTCAAACGGTGTGAAAAAGGCAACTCCTGATAATTTTCCTTATCGCTATACTTTGTTTCAGTCAGCTCTACAGCAACTTCCTCCAGACGATCAATCTCATATGGAAATTCGTTTAAAGTTGCCCCAGCTACACTATAACTATGATTGGCCATAGCAATCAATAGGTGCCAAGACTCTAGGTATTCTGCTCCAAAATGACTTGCGACCAGAAAGGCACTGTCTATACATTCTTTCAATGCTTTTGAATATTTCATTTAGTTCTATTTTCCTTTTCTATCTACCTCTTGTAATAACTGTCGGAGCATATTGGCACGGATAAGATTGGCATCCTCACCTAGAACTCGGTCTGTCGCCATTGCTAGTAATAGATTCATCTCCTGACGAGTCACTAAATCCTGTTCAAACAAGAGTCTTAAAACATCTTCAAAGATAACTAGGCTGACTTCTTCGCCCACCGAATACAGTAAATCGCGGAGCATTTCATGGTGGTTTGAGAATTCAATCCGTCCTATTCGAATGTAGCCACCACCACCACGCTTACTTTCAACCAAGTATCCCCTGCTTTCTGTAAAACGAGTCTTAATCACATAGTTAATCTGACTAGGAACAACCTGGAAAGTATCTGCCAACTGACTCCGTTGCAACTCCACAATACCAGATTGATCTAAAATTGCCTTGATGTAGGCCTCAATATGATCTGATGTATTTTTAAGTCTCATAACAAACCCACCTCTCTTTAAACCTTGACTATCTTTGACTATTATACCGAAATTTTTTCATTTTTAAAAGAAAAAGGGGCTGGTAATGAATAATCCTCACCAACTCCCTATCTTTCTAATTATTTAAGCCCAATTCCGCTAATATCTGTCGTTTATAGGCAATTTTTTGGACTTCCTTGTCCTCAGTTTCAGACCAATCTAGTTTAATTTCAGCAACAATCTGCCCAGGGCGATTTTTCAAGATATAGATACGGTCGCTAAGGTTAAGGGCTTCCTCTATACTATGCGTAATGATGAGTGTCGTCAGGCCTAACTGTTTATGAATATCAAGATACCAGGCATGAAGTTCCATTTTGGTCATCTCATCCAAGGCACTAAAGGCCTCATCTAAAAGAAAGAGCTTGTGCCCAAAAAGGTAAGTGCGGAGTAAGGCCACACGCTGGCGCATCCCACCACTAAGCTCATGAGGATACTTATCCCGTACAGCCGTCAACTGAAAGGTAGCAAGGATTTCGTCTGCACGGGCAATGGCTTCCTCCTTATCGACCTTTTGAATCAAGAGGGGCAGGATGATATTGCCAAGAACGGTCTTGTGTTCCAAAAGTAGATCCTTTTGTAGCATATAGCTCACGCGCCCCTTGGGATTTTCCTCACCGTCAAGAATGATTCGCCCCGACTGGACTTCTAAAATCCCTGCAATCAGGTTAAAGAGAGTGGTCTTTCCTACACCACTGGGCCCTAGGATAGAAACCACTTCACCTGAAGTCACTTGTAGGTTAATATCTTCTAAAATCTTCTCATCATCGTAGGTATAGCTTACGTGTTCTAGTCTAATTTCTGTCATTATTTTACAAATTCGTTGGTAAATCCTTTATCAGTCAAGTCTTCCTTGAGGATTCCATTTTCCTTATCCCATTTGTAGAAGGCATTCCAACGGTCAGCATCAAATTGTCCCCATTTGTCCTTGTCGCTTGCGTATTCTTTTGATAAGTATTTCTGAGATTCGATTACAAAGTCACGTTTATCTTTGAGTTCAGGTGCATTTTTGATGAGGATATCTGCAGCTTCTTCTGGGTGCTCCATAGCGTATTGGTAGCCTTTTTTGATGGCTTGGATGACTTTGCGAGCTTCTTCTTTGTTGTCTTTCAGATAATCGTTGTTTGCAATGATAACTGGTGAGTAGTAGTCAAACTCTTTGACATAGTCTTTCAAATACATAAAGTTTGCATCCACACCTTGAGATTTGGCTAGAATTCCATCCCAACCATAATAAATCCAAGCAGAGTCAAAAACGCCGTTGGCAATCGGTGTGATAGAGTTTGAGTCGTTATTTGGTACTTTTTCAACCTTCTCGAAGTCTCCACCTTGAGATTCTACCAAGGTTTTCAACATAGCAAGCTCAGTCGGGTCATTCCAGGTTCCGTATTTCTTACCAACTAAGTCTTTAGGACTATTGATATTATCAGACTTACGAGAGATAATTCCTGATGTATTATGTTCTACAATCGCTGCAACGGCTGTAATGCCTGCCCCTTTTTCCAATTTCTTAGCCATGTAGTCTTGGAAATACACTGCAAATGGTGCCTTACCATTGATAACCAAGTCAGATGAGCTTTCTTCTGGTGGCAATTTCAAGTCCACGTCCACTCCAGCTTCCTTGAAGTAACCTTTTTCTTTAGCTACATAAAGCCCTGTATGGTTGGTATTTGGTGTCCAGTCTAGGATAAAATCAATTTTTTTGAGTTCTGCTTCTTTGTTATCCTTAGAAGCAGTTCCTTGGCCGCAGGCCACAAGCAAAATAGCTACAAAAGCTGTTACAATCGTAAAAAACACTTTCCATGTTTTCTTCATTTTTATTTCCTCTTTTCTTTTTCCAAAACGCTCTTTAAGTACGTTTCCATTTAATCACATATTTTTCACTAATATCAACCAACTTCATACCCAAAAGGCTGATCAGCGATACCAGAATAATAATGGCAAACATGGTATCATACTGAAACAGTTTCTTGGACTGAATCATGTAGACACCTAGGCCTTCAAAGCCTCCCAACCACTCAGATACCACTGTTGTGATAAAGGCGTAGGAGACACTAACCCTGAGTCCTGCATAAAAGTAGGGCAGACTGACAGGGATTTTAAAATGCCAAAGGATTTGCCAAGGATTGGCTCGCATCAGACTAAATAAGGTCAGCATATCCTTATCACAATGCCTAAAACCGTCCAATATACTGACAATGATCGGGAAAGTTGTCGTCAAGATAATCAAGACAATCTTGGGCAAGATTCCGTAACCTAGCCACAAGACCAGTATAGGGGCTATAGCAATTGTCGGAATGGTCTGAACAACTACCATCATGGGGTAAATCAGATCATTGAGCCAGCCCAGACTATCCATAAGGACAGCCATGATACAGGCTATTAAAACACCCAAGACCAAACCTAACAAGGCTACTTTCAAGGTTGCCCAGCTATGGTACCAGAGAAATTCTCTATCACGAACAAAAGAATGGAGGATTTCAAGTGGTGTCGGCAAGATAAACTTTGGTAGAAGTTTTAAGAAACCTGCCACCTGCCAAAGAGATAAGACACCCAAAAATCCTAGCAGACTAATATGCCGTCTCATTATACTTTTCAAGTTTCTCATCGATGCTTAAAATCTCTCCTATATTTATTTTCACATTGGCAAAAACATTATCTATCCCTTGACCTGCCACTTCTAGCGCTTCTTTTAGAATGCGCATAAGTTGATCAAAGTCTCCCTCTAAGACCGTTTCAAAGGATGTCACTACCATGGACACTCCTTGAGCTTGCAGATAAGCAATGACTTGATCAATAAGGGCTATGCGGTCAATCCCTTGTGACAGGGGTAAGACTTGTAAAGCAATGCTTGCTTTCATTAAAACCTCCTACTAAGTTACAGTTTTTCTTTGTAAAAAAAGAAAAACCTCTTTCATATATGAAAAAGGTGCAAAATTAGGCCAAGTATTCGTTCCCTACGCTGGCATTACCCAGATCAGGTGCGGTCGAAGTTTAACACTTCCTCTCAGACTGTACACAGACTCCCATATATTATATGGACATATGATAACGCAAAATAAACAAGATGTCAAGGAAACTGCTTACAGAAAAAGAGACGGCAAAACTTCTCTTTCTCTAATTATACAGATGAACTAGCTCTTTCGATTAAAGCATAGGGGCGAATAACTGAGCTACTTCTTTGATTAATGTTTGATACCAAGTAGGCTTGATTGTTCCAGGAAAAATTTCTTGTGATACTTCAAAAATCTCTTCAAAGTCCTTACGAATATCTACAATCGATGGTGTTTCGTACAATAAAACTGCATTTTCATAGTGGTGAACCAAGCTTCGATAATCAAGATTTATGGTTCCAACAACCGCAAATCGATCATCAACAATCATTTGCTTACTATGGATAAAACCAGGAGTATACTCGTAGATACGTACACCAGCAGACAAAAGATTAGGATAAGACCCTCGAGTTACTAACTGGATGAGCTTTTTATCTGGGATAAATGGAGTTATAATTCTCACATCTACGCCTCGCATAGCCGCATTTTTGATATCCTCTGTCAAATCATAATCAATAATGAGATAAGGCGTGGTGATATAGACAAAATCTTCCGCTTGATTAATCAGGTTTTGATAGACAATTTTACCCACCTTCATTCTATAGATAGGCTTGGGTCCACTTCCATATGGGATACATAGACCGCCACCTGGTCGTGTCTGATTTTCCAAATGATACTGATCAAAATCACTGATTTCTCCACGGTTGATGTACCAGTTCATGAGAAATAGTCTTGTAAAGGCTTGAGTCGCCGGACCATCTATCCGAATCCCACTATCTTTCCAATGTCCAAAACGTTCAATCTGATTGATGTATTCGTCTGCAAGATTAATCCCGCCAGTATAGGAAATTTGCCCATCAATGACTAATATTTTTCGGTGGTCACGGTTATTATAGGCCACCGTCATACGAGGAATCACCTTATTAAACTTATGGGCATCGATCCCTTTAGACCGCAAATAAACCGTATAATCTCCCGGCAAGGTCACCATACAACCAATATCGTCGTAGAGCATCTTGACCTCAACTCCCTGAGCTGCCTTTTCTTCCAGAATCTCAAGCATGCTATCCCACATTAACCCCTTTTCGACAATGTAGTATTCTAGAAAAATAAATTTTTCAGCCCTCTTCAAATCCTCCAGCATCTGCTGCCACATTTCCTCACCATTTGAAAAGAATTGTGAGTCTGTCTGATCATAAACTTCTGCATTACTGTCCATATGCAATAAGGCATTGATAATCCCGTAGGCAGATTTATCAGTTTTCTGTATGTCTTGATGAAGACTATGTTCGCGCTTTTCATGAGATGTGATAGAACGAAGTTCCTGTAATTGTTTAAATTCCTTTTTTGATAACCGACGCTCACCAAACATGATATAAAGCAAGGGACCAAAAACAGGGACAAAAGTAACAATCAACCACGTCACTTTGCTTTCAGGAGACATGGAACGATTGACAATGGCTAAAACAGTTGCCACGCTGACCAGAAATACAAGAGCAACCCAAACAAGAGGAGCAATCTGGCTCATGTAAAGAATGACTGCAAAAACTACAAATAATTCTATCAGAATAATCGCAATGCTAAAACCATACTTGGACATCAATAGTCGAAATTTTCTAGTTCCCATAACTCCCTCTCAATTTCTAAGTATACTCCCTAATATACCGTCTAAAAAACGCCTGTTACTGTCTAGTATACTTAGTTTAGGAGAACTTAGCAAGTCTTTTCTGTTTAGGCCGATAGTTCTAACTATAAAATCAATTTAAAAAGCAGGCAACTTACATGTGCCTGCTCTCATATTACAATTTCAAAGCCAACATATTGACCGTCATACCAGCTGCAGTTCCCATCAAGAAGATGGTATCTCCTTCCTTCACATAGCCATGATCGAGTGCATAGGCCAAGCCAAAAGGTACAGCAACGGACACCATATTCCCATACTCACTGACAATATTGAGATACTTGTCTTTGCTAACTCCTAGTTTATCCATAACAAGTGGTAATGCTCGGCTAGCTTGGTGGGGAATAATATAGTCTACAGCATCTTTAGAAATACCTGATTTCTCTTGGAATTCTTGAAACATTTCTGGAATGACACGAGCAGAAAGCAAGAGGATTTTCTTCCCTTTCATATCAAACATGAAATTGGTCTTCGTTTCTTCAGAGTACTCTTTTGGTTGATAAGAAGTCAGACCTCCACGGATTTCAGTATCGTGAGCTCCTTCTGACCAAGTGCGTTGAAGACTTGCTATCACTCCCTTATCCTTGTCACTTGCTTGAAAAATAAAGGCTGCCGCCCCATCACCAAAGAGTTCATAACTTTCTTTTTGCTTTGGATTGAGACCCGAGCTACCAACTTCACTAGATACAATCAAAACACGTTTGTATTCTCCAGCTTCAATCAAATATGACATCGTCGATAGAGCAGAGATGAAACTTGTACAAGTCGTGTTGATATCCATAGCTGGTATAGAGAGCCCTTTTGCCACGCGCTCATGAATCAAAGCAGCTGTACACGGAATAGGCTGAACACCTACCGCGCTAGCTGATACAAGGCAATCAATATCTTTAATATTCAAATTTGCATTTTCAAGTGCACGTTGGATAGCCGCTTCTGCCAAATCTAGCTGTGTTTCTTCATTTTCTACGACACGGTAACGGGTTTGGTCTTTAAATTGCACTGCGTTTTTGGGAAGGCAAACTCCATAGCCTGCAATTTCTACATGTCTTTTTACTTCTGTCATAATCTTTTGTCCTTTCATAAACGTTGGATACGTTTGAGTTTACGACTTGTATCCCAGTGATAATCTGAAAATCGAATTTCAGGTTCTTTAAACTCTTTTTGTTGAGCCAAGAGTCGGAACTGCTCTGTGATGGCTGTTTCTACTTGCTCATCCCTTCGACTCAGACAAACCTCCACTAACTCCTCAGAATGTTGTTTGACTTGGTAATCTCCAACATTCTCCACAAAGAGAATACAACGCCTGATGAAGTCTGGATAAATCGTTACCTGACCTCCATCCAGTCCTTCAAAGTAGAAGATATCATCAGAACGTCCTTCGACCTTGTCAATCCTTGTGTAATGAGATCCACATGAACAAGGTTCAGGATTTTCAACCAAGATATCGTTGAGCTGATAGCGATAAACAGGCTGACTGCTCCGCTTAAAGTCAGTAATGACTGGATAAAAACGACGGCCATCCAGGTAGTGCTTTTCCACAAAGATGATGTCTTCATTAAGATGCAGATTCCCAGCCGAACAAGTACAAGCTAGAAAACCTTCTGTTGCTTGATAGACCTGGTCAATAACTGGTAGTGCAAAAGCCGCAGAAATCCGTTCTCTGTCACTATCTTCCAAGATTTCAGCTACTGAAACGATTTTTTGTGGGTGAATGACTAACTCCCCAGCTTTTAGACGTTTGCTCAATTCAATCAACATAGAAGCAGGTGCCACCACAATGGTCGGTTGATAATTATTGAGACGCTCGATATGCTCATCTGTATTCTTGAAAATATCAAAGTACTCTAAACGAATGAGCGCCGTATTGATGGTCTGATACAATTCATTATCAGCTCTCAAAAAAAAGGCTATACGATGTCCAAAAAGGTGACCTTTGGGCAACATCTTTGCCAAGATAGCTGCTGCCCACATACTGCGCTCTTTTTCAGTTGTGATAAAAAGCCCCCGGTGTCCAGATGTTCCAGAAGACAACCCAACAGCTATTTCTCCCTTGAGCTCTGTAAAATTTCTGGTCTTTTCACTTTCGATAGCCAAAGCCAAGGCCTCATCTCTATCCACACCTTGAGTATTAAGCTCATTGAAATGCGTCATCATAAATGCTTTATCCATATGATCAAAATCACTGGGTACACCATTTTTAAAATAAGGTGACTCATGTTTTAGAAATTCCATATAGACATCTAGTTGCTTTTTCTGATAGCTTTCTAAGGCTTCTCGAGATTTAAAGTTATGAAGCCAACGAGTTTGGATAAAAGTTTTAAGAAAGGTTATTTTTTTCATACAAAATCCGCTCAATCCTTTCTATAGGGTCATGGCTGACAAGCACTTCTATACCATCCTTTAACACCTCTTCCAGTAGCTCTGTTCCTTTGATATAGTCAGCCTTACTATCTTGCACCAAGGAAGGAATCAGATGCATCTGTTTGGTGTAAGGTAAAAGGTCAATTCCCCAACAAAGGTCCGCTGCGATAAAGAGACGATAATCTGGCATAAAGAGACAGGCTTGGCCCTTTGCATGCCCATCAATAGATGAGACAAGGATACTCCCGTCTCCAAAAAGATCATTGGTGGAACGATAATTGAAGTTGGAGTTTTGCTGATCTGCCTTAATGATAGTCAATCTTTCCTCAAAAGTACTCGGCAAAAATTCTTTAAAAATTAAATCTTTTAGTTTGGGTTTCTTGTAAACATCATACACTTCCTGGGTTAGAATAAAGGTTGCATTCAGAAAGAAGCCAGCCCCTCCTAAATGATCTGGATGTAGATGAGACAGCAGGACATAATTAATTTCTTCTGGTTTAATTCCTTTAGCCTTCAGCAAATGCGAAATCTGATCCTGCTCTGTCATTTGAACGGGCGTCCCCAAGCGATATAAAGCATATCTTAGTTTTGTCTTAATATTGTAGTGATAGCCAGTATCATAAAGCACATAGCCCTTATCCCTATGTTTGATCAAAAAGACGCCTGCTGGGAAAGTCATCTTTCTATTCTTGACACCCTTAAAAAGCAAACCGGCATAACTCGTACAATATCCCGCTGGGAAATACTCAATGCTTTCGATAATCTTGGACATATTGTTCAATCCCTTCTGAAATACTAATTTTCGGATGATACCCCAATTCCCTCTTAGCCTTGCTAATATCCAGTGTTTGACTATAGCGAAGCAAGTAATAGGTATATCGTGTTAGAGGCGGCTCCCCTTTAAGGTTCAAGGTCTTGTATAGAAATTCTAAACTACTTGCAATTCCTGATAAGAGAGATGCTGGAATTTTTCTATATTTGATTGGGTAACCCAAACCTTTCAAACTTTCCTCTAGCAAATCCCTAAAAGCCCTCGGTTCGCCATTAGTAATGTTATAGACCTCACCTTTTGCTTCTGGGGCTTCTAAGGCTAAACGAATTGCGAGAGCAACATTTTCCACGCAAGTCATGTCCATGAGCTGACGCTCATCTCCAATTAAAGGAATGCCAATTTTTTGACTAAGATTGATCACCCGTGGCAAGATGCTGGTATCTCCAATCCCAAACAGTCCCCGAGGCCTCAAGATAATACTAGGAACATCTGGATAATCCTTAAAGAGTCTCTCCGAAGCCAATTTACTACGTATATAGTTATTGAGATTATTTTCCTCTGGAGCAGCACTTTCTTTGATTCCTAGTTGATCTTTTGGAGCAGCATAGATGCTTGGTGAGGAAACATAGACTAAACGCTGCATACCTACTCGACGACAAGCTTCGAGAACATATTTAGTTCCTAAAACATTGGTCTGATAAAAATCTTCCCATGGCCCCCAAATAGTTGAAAGAGCCCCAGCATGAACAACCATGTCCATCCCTTGACAAGCCTCTAATAAATCTTCTTCCTTTGTCAAATCCCCCTGAAAAAAACTGACAGAAGAGTCTTCCAAGGATTGCCCTACCTGACTGTTTCTACCAAAAGCTCGCACTTGATAACCATGTTCTACTAGTTCTTCTACTACATATTTACCCAAGAAACCAGTGGCTCCTGTAACTAATACTTTTTTCATCATTCTTTCTCCTTATCTGCTAACAGACGGTGGATTTCGCTTTCCAAAATTTCTGTTGGATGATAGGATTGTGCAGCCTGGCGTAAAATTTCTAATTCTGACCAATCTTCTTTAGCAATTAATTTTTCAAATGCCTGCCCAATCTCCTGGCTATTATCTCTTTTAGCTGTGAAAGCAACACCCGCTTCCACACCACGAACAGCATAATCATATTGGTCGTAGTCATGAGGCAAAATCAAAGCTGGTTTACCATAAATGATACACTGATAAAAAATTCCAGCTCCACCATGATGAATCACATAATCCATCTGAGGAATGTATTCTTTGTAAGGAAGATAAGAAACAAGGGACAAATTCTCCATCAGATTCTCACACTGAAAAGGTTCTCCACCAACTCCACGAGTCACAAAAAAGTGAAAATCAGGATGCGCTTTGGCTAGTTGCTTCGCTTGAAAGATTAGATTATCTTTGGCCCATGCCAGTTGTGTCCCACAAGTTACCAAAACCTTTTTTCGATTAGGGAAAACCGACAAATCTAATGGATAATCCTCTCCAGCCTCAACTGAAGCGCCAAAAGGTCCTACCCAGCGATAGTGCTCTGGAAATCCTTTCTTCAACTCCACTTCTTTCATCCCAATACCTAAGATAGAATAGGGAGAATAAATAGTTTCTTGGCCTTTCTGATTGTAAAGTTTAAAATGATAACGCCTTAAGCGGTCTCGTAATAATAAAGATACTATCCGTTTTCCCAAACGAGTTGTTTTTCTCCCAAGAAACTGCGCTAAAACCTGCCAGCAATTCTGGGGAGTCCCCATTCCCCCAAAGAAACAAGGTGGTCCATCAGTTGTTTCAATCGCAAACTGGGTCGCCATAGTTGTTATCCACGGGATCCCCATCTGCTCAGCTACAAGTCCACCGGATAGTGTGATAAAGTCTACTATGACAATATCCGGACGATGATTTGTCCATTCTTGGATTAATTGGTCCGAAACTAGGTTTACCAAATCAAGACTAGCAGACAACTGCCGATAGGCTGAAATAATTCCTAACTGCTCCTTATTGTTGGCAGCTTTTTCAAATTCCTTTACGTGTCCTTCTAAAATGGGAAGAACTTGAAAACCAACCGCCTCTGCAACAGCCTTTTTCTGGGGACCTGTAAATAAACGAATCTCATACTGAGGATTGTCTAATAGAGGTAGTAATAAATTCATAGTTGGATACAAATGTCCACTTAAAGGAACAATCACAACATCGATTTTGATTTTCTTCATAATCCTAGCATATCAAATTTTCCAAAAAAGAACTATCACAAGGATAGTTCTTCTTAAATATTATTGGTTTTAAATCATAGGAATAGTATTTGATTTCCTAATACATTATTTAAATTTTCGGGAGGAATTCATAATGTAAGAATCTTAAATTTACTATCCCTAAAAAAATTCAAAAGTAGCTTTGCTTAGAACAATTCCTTATAGAAAGCAATGGTTTCTTCCAAAGTTGGCATGAATGGATTACCTGGTGCACAAGCATCAATCAAGGCATTCTTAGAAAGGTATTCAAAGTCAAAGTCTTTTTCTTCGATACCAAGTTCTGTCAATTTCTTAGGAATACCGACAGTTTCAGAAAGTTTTTCAATTTCAGAAATAGCATAAGCAGCACATTCTTCATCTGATTTTCCTTCGATTTGCATACCCAAGGCCTTAGCAACATTACGGAAGGCTACAGGTACACGTTTGGCATTTTCACGCTCAACGACTGGCAAAAGCATAGCACAGCAAACGCCATGAGGCAAGTTATAGACAGCACCCAATTGGTGAGCCATTGAGTGAACATAGCCGAGTCCAGCATTGTTAAAGCTCATTCCTCCAAGGAAGATAGCATTAACCATACCTTCACGAGCTTCGATGTCGTGTCCGTTTTCTACTGCACGTGGAAGATATTCTTTGATCAGCTCGATAGCTCCGATAGAGAGTTTCTTAGTCACATCATAAGCACCTGGTGTTACCAAAGCTTCAACAGCATGAGTAAGAGCATCCATACCAGTAGCAGCAGTCAAAGCTTGAGGTTTTGAAACCATCAATTCAGGGTCATTAACAGAGATAAGAGCAAGACTGTTCTTATCAACCATTACCATTTTAACCTTACGTTCTTCATCAGTGATAACGTAGTTAATGGTAATTTCTGCTGATGTACCTGCAGTAGTATTGATAGCGACAACTGGAAGACCTTTTTGAGCAGACTTATGCAAACCTTCATAATCCTGCGGTTTACCACCATTCGTCGCGATTACAGAAATACAGCTAGCTGCATCCTGTGGAGAGCCACCACCGACCGAGATGATAAAGTCACAGTTGTGCTCTTTCAATGCAGCAACCCCATCCATAACATTTTTACAAGTAGGGTTCGGTTCAACATCACTAAAGATAACGTAAGCAATTCCTTCATCATCTAAAGGTTTTAAAATTTTTGGCAAGATATCACTTGATTCGATAAACTTATCTGTCACCAAAAGAGCCTTACTATAACCCAACTCCTTAACATAAGGCCCAACTTCATTTATCACACCTTTACCAATAAGGTTAACTGCTGGAACGTAAAATGTTGCCATATTTTATCCTCCTTGCGCTTTTCACGCTATATATTTAGGTTAATTGTATAATATATTTTCTGTATTTTCAAATATTTGTGATTTTTTTAACAAATAGGAGATTGAAAAAATATTTTAATAAAATTTCATAAGGAACAGATAACCAGACAAATTTGAGATGGATTATTTTATTGAAAAAAAATGGCTCTATAATTTCTGTAATGGGTAAAACCACCGTAGGAATTATGGAGCCTATTTTGTTGTAGAAAAAAAGCCTCATATGACCTATAATGAAAAGCGACAAAACAACTCATTAGAAAGATTCATATGGAACAATTACATTTTATCACAAAACTCCTTGATATCAAAGACCCTAACATCAAGTTTCTAGATATCGTCAATATGGATACACACAAGGAAATCATCGCTAAACTGGACTATGACGCCCCGTCTTGCCCTGATTGTGGAAATCAAATGAAGAAATATGATTTTCAAAAACTGTCTAAGATTCCTTACCTTGAAACGACGGGCATGCCTACTAGAATTCGCCTTAGAAAGAGTCGATTCAAGTGCTATCATTGCTCGAAAATGGCTGTCGCTGAGACCTCTCTCGTCAAGAAAAAACACCAAATTCCTCGTATTATCAACCAAAAGATTGCTCAAAAGTTGATTGAAAAGACTTCTATGACTGATATTGCCCATCAGCTATCCATTTCAACTTCAACTGTTATTCGTAAGCTCAATGACTTTCACTTTAAGCATGATTTTTCTCGTCTTCCAGAGATTATGTCTTGGGATGAGTATGCCTTTACCAAGGGAAAGATGAGCTTTATTGCACAAGATTTTGACAAGCTCAATATCATCACCCTTCTTGAAGGAAGAACACAAGCTATCATCCGCAATCACTTTCTTCGCTACGATAGAGCTGTTCGCTATCAGGTGAAAATCATTACTATGGATATGTTTAGCCCTTACTATGACTTAGCTAGACAACTTTTTCCGTGTGCTAAAATCGTTTTGGATCGTTTTCACATTGTTCAACATCTTAGCCGAGCTATGAGTCGGGTTCGTGTCCAAATCATAAATCAATTTGATCGAAAATCTCATGAATACAAGGCTATCAAGCGGTATTGGAAACTCATCCAACAAGATAGTCGTAAACTCAGCGATAAACGATTTTATCACCCTACTTTTCGCATGCACTTAACGAATAAAGAGATTCTAGACAAGCTTTTGAGCTATTCAGAAAAGTTGAAACACCACTATAATCTCATCAAACTTATCAAACGAAATGCTTTTGGCTTCCGGAACTTTGAAAACTTTAAAACCAGAATCCTCATTGCTTTGAACATAAAAAAGGAGAGAACCATGTTGGTCCTCTCCAGGTTATAACTTTTCATCAACCCACTACAGTTGACAGAGAGCCTAAAAAAAGAACAACCAGTGTTCTTACTCTGTAATATCAATCGGGAAGACAGGATTCGAACCTGCGACACCTTGGTCCCAAACCAAGTACTCTACCAAGCTGAGCTACTTCCCGAGTTAAATAGAAAAAATGCACCCTAGAGGAGTCGAACCTCTAACCGCCTGATTCGTAGTCAGGTACTCTATCCAGTTGAGCTAAGGGTGCTCATTATATGCCGAGGACCGGGATCGAACCGGTACGATCGTTACCAATCGCAGGATTTTAAGTCCTGTGCGTCTGCCAGTTCCGCCACCCCGGCCTCTCTAAGCGAACGACGGGATTCGAACCCGCGACCCCCACCTTGGCAAGGTGGTGTTCTACCACTGAACTACGTTCGCATCGACCTCTTGGTTATATTAAAAAATGCCGGCTACATGACTTGAACACGCGACCCTCTGATTACAAATCAGATGCTCTACCAACTGAGCTAAGCCGGCTTATTTCTATTATGCGGGTTAAGGGACTTGAACCCCCACGCCGTTAAGCGCCAGATCCTAAATCTGGTGCGTCTGCCAATTCCGCCAAACCCGCAATGATGACCCGTACTGGGCTCGAACCAGTGACCCATTGATTAAAAGTCAATTGCTCTACCAACTGAGCTAACGAGTCTAAAATAACTTCCGTTATCTTAAACGGTCCCGACGGGAATCGAACCCGCGATCTTCGCCGTGACAGGGCGACGTGATAACCGCTACACTACGGGACCTATGGGAGTTAACGGGATCGAACCGCTGACCCTCTGCTTGTAAGGCAGATGCTCTCCCAGCTGAGCTAAACTCCCTTTAGCTAAGCGACTTCCTTATCTCACAGGGGGCAACCCCCAACTACTTCCGG